>JAIRSQ010000187.1 GCA_031255395.1 Spirochaetaceae bacterium
GCGGGGGGCGTGTTCGAGGGGCTACGCCCCGCCGCCGCCGGCTTGCTAGCCGCCACCGGGTGGAGCGTAATAAAGCCGTCTCTCTTCCGCGAGGCGGCAGGGGGAAGCCTTTCTTTTAAGCCCGTCGAATGTTTAATAATGCTCGCTCTTTACATCCTTTGGACAAAGTTTGAAAAACTTCCCGTCATACTGTTCATAGCGGGCGGGGCCGCGGCAGGCATAATACTTAAATTGTAGTCCGCCTGCGACTGCCGCCGGCAAGCTGCCGCTACCGTTTGTATTTCATCGTTTCCAGCTTCGTGCCGCCGCGCGATATGTCGAACCAGAGTTCATTGCCGGCTTTCTCGCTAAGCACGCGGTAGAAGGCGTTCAGGTCGTTCACTTCCTCGCCGTTTACAGCCGTGATTATATCTTTCCGCGCCAGCCCTATCACTGCGGCGGGGCTTTTTTCTACAACTTGCGCCACGACAAGCCCTTTCTCGACGCTGTTTTCAAGCTGCATATCCTTTATAACCTTGTCGCTAACAGGCAGCACGAAAAGGCCGGGCCACAGTTTCCCATTTTCCGCCGCGACCTCGTTCTTGCGCTCGGCGATAGTAACGTTCAGATCGATGCTCCTGTTGCCGCGAAGCACTGTAAAGACGTGCCGCTGGCCGGCCTTCAGGTCGGCAACGATACGGGTAAGCTGGCGCGAACTGGCCATATCCTTGCCGTCCACAGAGGTAACAAAGTCGCCGGGCCGTATGCCGCCCTTTTCGGCGGGCGATCCAATAAACACGCCGGAAACAAAGGCGCCTTGCCTGCCGTCCATCCCCATGTCGCGGGACATCGCGTTATCGACTTCCATCAGCGACACGCCGAGCCAGCCGTCGCTCACCGCTCCTTTGGTGATAAAATCGTCTATCACGGACTTCGCGTTGTTAATCGGTATCGCAAACCCAAGCCCCATCGAGCCGCCGCCGGTGCTGCTCGCTATCCACATATTGATGCCTATCACTTCGCCGCGTATGTTAACGAGCGCGCCGCCCGAATTCCCCTGGTTTATCGAGGCGTCCGTCTGTATAAAGTCATTTATGTTGTCGCCGGGCCCGCCCGTGCGCCCTACGGCACTGACTATCCCCATCGTTACGGACGATTCAAAACCAAGCGGATTTCCCACTGCGATTGCAAAATCGCCCACGTCAACCGAATCCGAATCGCCCAGCGTCGCAAGCGGGTAACTCTCCTGCGAGGTAAACTTTACCATCGCAAGATCGCGGCGCTGCTCGCGCCCGACAAGCTCCGCCGGGTACTCCTTGTTGCCCTGAACCGCTACCCGAATCTCATCCACAGGATTGCCGCTGTTGTCGGTAACGACATGGTTGTTCGTCAGCACGTAGTATACATCCCTGTCCTGCCGCACGATTATGCCTGAGCCAAGACCCTGCGAGCGGAATTCGCGCCCGTCCTCTCCCTGTTGCTGCCTTGGCCCAAAAAAGAACTCAAACGGAATGCCGGGGAAGTTAGGAGCGTCCTGTCTGCGTACGGAAACGGTTTTAAGCTCCACGACTGACGGAACAACCTTGTCCGCGACGGCGCGAAACACGGTTTGGATACTCTCGGCCGTTTCGAGCGCGCTCTGCGGGATGGTTACGGCGTTTTCCTGCGCTTTCACCGCCCGTTTCGACTGCGGACTAGTGCATGTAAACGACAAAAACGCGAACGAAAACCCGAAAATCGCGCCTATAAGTACCAGATTGAAAACAAAAAAGTCTTTTGACGAAAGCTTTTTGCGCAAATCCATACGATTGCTCCCTGTTTTAAGGAATATTGACAGTTAAAGGAACTGCTTCATTTAAGGTTTATAACAATAAAATGAGACTACCGCAAAATGGTTACAATTGCTACCCCCGATACGCGGCTAACCGTTGTCAGGCGGCAAGACAAGCCCGTCAATTTTTCGGTTCAGGGCAAAGGCTTCGCGCGGGCCGGTGTCGACATGGAAGCGGAGGCGCGGCGTCTGGCGCATTCGCAGGAACCCGGACAGCTTTGCCTGTATGAAGCCCGCTGCGCTTTGCAGGCCCTCTACGCCGCGCTCAAGGCCGCTCTCCGGTTTGTAGCTTGAAACGAGTATGTCGGCGTACGACAGGTCCTTGGAAACATCTACATGGGTAACGGTTAAAAAACTGTCTACCCGGTAATCCTTTATTTTGCCTTCAACGATGAGGCTGCCTATCTTTTCCTGTATCAGTTTTCCGAGTCTTTCATCTCGATAGTTGGGCATAGAATTCTCCTCTCTCGTTTATGAGTTTTCGGGCGGCCTCCGCGTCGAGCAAGGGCCGGGCGCAGAGCGCGTCCGGGTCCACGTTCTCTGTCGCGGCGCGGAGTTCCCAGTGCAAATGGGGGCCGGTGGCGAGTCCTGTCGCGCCGGACAATCCTATCACATCGCCCGCCTTTGCCAAAGAGCCCTCTTCCGCGAGTATATTTTCAAGGTGATAGTAGAGCGAGTAAACGCTGGGCAGGTGTTCTATTATCACCGAGTTGCCCGTTACTACGCGCTCGCGGGCAAGCACGACCATTCCGTTAGCGCAGACCCTTACCGGCGTTCCCGCGGGAACGCCGTAGTCTATTCCTGCGTGTATGGCCGTATCGCTATTCCCGTTGGAATAGCGGTAGACGCGTCGGTCCCCGAAAAAGCTGGTGCGCCGCGTGTCCGCCGCGACGGGCGGAACGAACGGCCCTTCGGCGTACACTTCGCCGCCGCTGTGCGAAAGTATCTCCCAAAGCCGCTCCGATTCGGCGGTCTTCCTAGGGTCGGGGACGGTACGCAACGCGGTGTTGCCCGGATTGAGCCGTATCTCTTCCGAAGCGAACTTCCGCTCGTCAAGACGTATTTCAAAGGAAATGCCGCCTGCCCCCGCGTCATGGCCGGAAACGCCGTCTATCGTTATGACCGCCTCGCCGCCGTCAAAGGTTGACGGCGTTGCGAACACGCAGGCTTTGACTGCGTGTCCTTCGCTGTCAAGCCGCCAGTCAAAGAAAGCCGCCGTTGCGAGCCGCCTGCCGCTCTTGCTTGACATAACGGCCCTCATTCCCGCATAACGCCCGCTGTCCGCGCCCGCGGCGGGCAAAAATATCAGCGTAACAGGCTCGCCCGCCCTATGAGAGTCGCCCAGCGGGGCGCAAAAATCTTCCGGATTATCGTTCCATATATCGAAGGGCTTTTCGCCAGGGGCGGCCGGCAGACCAGCCGCCGAGATCTCTGCCGCCGTGTACCTTGCGGAAATACAGGCGATAAACAGAAAACTCGCCGCAAGAAAAACAAGGCTGCATACGGAGTTACGGCGCGGCAACGATCGCTCCCTTCCGTTGCAAATCGTATATGCATAGCTGCGGTATGTCAGCGCCCTTGAACCAGTTGCGCTCGACCTTGAAGACGGCGTCAACCTTGTCATGCAGCGTAAAATCCACGGTTACCTTTTCCGCCGCGTTCCAGTAAACCGCCGCCCACTTGTACCTGCCGGCATCAAGAGTAAGTTTTACGTGCCGCGCCTCGAGTTTCCCCATGAAATTTACATCGATCACTGTTAACCCGCGGGCCAAAAACGTCAGTTCTTTGTTTTCTTTGCCGTAGGGCTGAAACATATCGACCACATTCAAAATGTCGGGCGTAAGGTAAG
>JAIRSQ010000203.1 GCA_031255395.1 Spirochaetaceae bacterium
GGCAACACGGTGATCATGATCGAGCACAACCTCGACGTGCTGCTTCAGGCCGACCGTCTTATCGACCTTGGCCCCGAAGGCGGCGACCGCGGCGGCGAGCTTATCTTTACCGGCACTCCGGAAGAGGCAGCCCATTGCAAGCGTTCCTACACGGGCTTCTATATCAAGGAAGCAATTAATAAACGGAAGACTGCGCGAAAAACTATGGCGAGCGGGCGCGGGGCTTAAAAAACAGCTTTCCTTGACGATAAAATTTTCAAAAATATATATTTATAACATATACCATCGAAGCGTTTTCATTCGTAACAGAGATATAATTATTTTGCCGCAAACCTGTCCGCGCTTGCGCGGCGTTGCGATCCTTGGAGGAAAATGAGGGTAACATACAAAGAAATGTTCAATGTTGTGAGGGACTGTCTTAGAAAGCACGGAGCGGACGAAGAAATCGCCTGTTCCAGCGCGCGCAATATAGCGGAAAATTCGCTTTGCGGCGTGTATTCCCACGGTTTAAACAGGTTCCCGCGTATTATTTCAATGATAAAAAAAGGCCGTATCAAGCCGAACAACCGCCCCGAACGCGTTTCCCAGGCAGGGGCTTTCGAGGTATGGGACGGAAAACTCGGCATGGGCAACACCAATGCCATCTTCAGCATGAGCAGGGCGGTGGAATTGGCAAAAGAACACGGTATCGGCTGCGTGGCGCTACGGCATACCAACCACTGGCTGCGTGGCGGGGCTTTCGGGATTCAGGCCGCCGCGTCCGGCTGCGCGGCAATCTGCTGGTCTACCGCCATGCCTAATATGCCCGTCTGGGGCGGAAACGAGCGCCGCATCGGAAACAATCCGCTCGTGTTTTGTGTCCCTTACGAAGCCAGTTTCGTGCTGTTCGACAGCGCGATGGCACAGTTTTCTTACGGCGTTATGGAAGAAGTCCTGCTCGACAAAAAAATGCTGCCCGTTCCGGGCGGTTATGACGAGAGCGGCGTACTGACTACGGACCCGGACGCGATTGCAAAGACATGGCGGGCGCTTCCGGTTGGTTTTTGGAAGGGCTCGGGTTTTTCCTTGCTTATGGATATGATCGCGTCAACGCTGTCCGGCGGAAAATCCGTTCGCGAAATCGGCGAACAGGGCGATTCGCCTGAGGATGAGTATAACGTAAACCAGATATTTTTCGCCGTCAAAATTGCCGCAAAACAAGACATATCGGGGTCAGTTATCGGCGAGATCATATCGGACATAAAATCTTCCAGTCTTGCGGAAGGGTTTTCAGAAATACTTTATCCGGGCGAGCGCGAAAAACAGCTTTGCGCTGAAAACAAAAAGCTCGGCATTCCGGTAAACAAGAACATTTGGAACCGCGTAAAAGTCCTTTGTGTCTGAAGCCGCGTAAAATCGCGCCGGAATTTTGTTCGCGGCGGAGCGCTTGGCATATTTGCGGGCGCGAAATTCCGGCGTTTTTTGCGTTACCTTTCCGGAGTCGATGCCCGGCTCGCTTCGCCTGTTTTTTGCGTTAAAACCGATAGACTTTTTAACTAAAGTCTTGTAGATTCAGAATCGTCCGGTTTTATTCTTAAATATGGAAACACAAATAAAAAATATAGCGTTGCTGCCTTTTCTGATTTTTTTAAGCGTCGTGGACGCCTGCGCGTCGGAAACGGCGCTTGATATGACTAAAAAGGAAGCGGTCGCGCGAATTGAGCGTGGAGACATCGCGTTCATAATCGACGCCGATCCATCTCGGATGGCGGAGCTTTCGAGGATTGACCCCGCGTTGCCGTTTTATGCCGCCCTCTTGATAGAGGAACAGGATGACGGCAAGGAACGGACGGCGAGCCTGCTACGCGAGGCACTCGCCGAACCTTCAACTCGCGATCCTGCCGCGGAAAAACTTGCCATGCTTGAGCAAAACGATGCGAGCGCGGCAGGGGAGGGCGCGAAAGACGACGTTTTGGCGGCGGGGAGGTCGGCGGTCGCTCGCCGCGACTATAACGAGGCGTTGCGCCGGTTCAACAGCGCGCCGGACAAAGACGTATTTCTGCTGGACAACGGGCTGTTGGGCGATTTGGGCAGGGCGTACGTCTATGCCACGATACCGGAGGCTGCCGCCGGAACGGGGCTCTTCCTGAAATGGGAAAAAGAAATTCGGGATGGCGGCAGACTCTGGGCGCTTCCCTCCAGCGAGCGGGCAGAGAAGAGCTACCTGCTTTTATACTATGCGGCAAGGACAGCGCGGCGGACGTTGCCTGCCGGAAAGACAGACGAATACGGCGCGGCGGAAGATCTGTTTGCAAGAGCGCTGGCTCTTGCCCCGGACGGTGAGCAGGCGGACGCCTGTATCTGGTACATACTGGACATATCGCTTGCGGAAAATGGAAAAAATACCGGCACTCTGATAAAAAAATACGCGCCGTTATGGCACGATACAGCTAATTTTTCTGATATTTTTGAAAGGTTTACCCATTTACTATGTTTTAACCGCCGCTGGGACGAGATAGCGGAGCTCTTTCCGTACGTCCGCGCTTATGGCGGACCGGAAATTCTCGCGAAACACGCTTTTATTCTGGGAAATGCCCTTGAACTCGGCTTTTTAACGGCGGAAAAAGCCTCTCAAGCCCTTGGAAAGCCGTTTTCAGGACGCGAAAACGGCGGTTACGCGCCCCTGCCTGAAGATTTTTACCTAATCGCTTGTGACAGCGGCGTTATCGCTGGCAGGGACACTTCCTCGTTCTACTATTCCGCCGCCGCCGCAAGAAAACTGAACATGGAACCGCGCCTTAACGTTCCCCCTAAGAGCGCGGATGGCGAGTCTGACGGCGGGATGTTGCCCGGCCCGCAGGGCGATGTAAAACTTCTAAAAAAATTCCTTTCGGGCTTCTTTGTTTTCGGAGCCGCCCGTTTCGCATATCCGTACATAATCAGGAACGAAGCGGTGCTGTCCGTGCCCGAACTTCGCGGTTTGTCCGAATCGCTTGCAGGCGCTGGGCACTGGGGAGAATCTATACGCCTTGCCCGCACGTATATGCAACGTACGGGATATTCTCCCGGCCTTGACGACCTGAGGTTATGCTACCCGGCGGCTTACGCCGACATCGTCGCGGAGGCTTCAGAAGAAACCGGAATGGACGAAACGGTATTGTACGGCCTAATCCGGACCGAAAGCCTGTTTACTCCTGACATTGTCTCGAGAGCGGGCGCTGTAGGTTTGACCCAGCTTATGCCTGAAACCGCCCGCGAAACGGCGTTGCGCCTTGAACGGAACGGCGGCCCGGACTATTTTAAGGACGGCGGCCTTGATCTTGCCGACCCGGCGCTTAATATTCATTTGGGAGCGCTGTACTTCGAGCGGCTTAAGGACAGCATGGGCAGTTCCCTGCTCGCCGCGCTGTCGTATAACGGCGGCATGAACAGGATCCGGCGCTGGCTGGCAGCGCGACCTACCCTTAACGAGGCGCTGTTTCTTGAAAGCGTCGATTATGCCGAAACGCGCAGCTACGG
>JAIRSQ010000070.1 GCA_031255395.1 Spirochaetaceae bacterium
TCATTTTATTCCTTCCGTATCATAGTAGAGCTTCAGGTAATCGAATTCAAATGGCTTGATCCACGGCGATTCTAAGTGGCGTTCTCCCGCCTCGCGCAGGCGGGCGGCGCAGTAGTCGCGCTGGGCGGAGCAGGCGGACAGGCCGTTGGAAACTATCTTGCGGTACATGGACAGCAGGAATGACCATTCGCTGTAATGGACGTACTCCGAAATCAATGGCAGTTTTTCGGCGAGCCACGCGGTACGTTCGCGGTAGGCGGTAAAATACTCATCTAGCTGGGCGGGCGCAAGGTCTTTGTCGTTGTCGGTAAAGCCTGAATTGTTGCCGCCGTGCCTGTTGAAGCGGTATTTCGGCGTACCGTGCCCCGCCACTTTGTTAGCTAAGGCAAATAATTTGTAAGTCGCGGAAATGTCGTCATACTTGCGGTCCGCCAAGAAACGCTCCTTGTCGAACAGGCTCTTTTTAAAAAGTTTTGTCGGTGTGGCCAGATTGAGTAGCCGGCGTTCCAGAAGCTCAATGACGGCCTCTTCCGGCGTAAAGACCAGCGGCCCGTCAAACGAAAACTGCGGCAGCACGATACCGCCGGGCAGTTCCTTGTCGGAGCCGCAGAACGAAATGTCTGCCTCGTGCGCTTCCGCCAGATTGTACAGGAACGACAGCATATCGCTGTAAGCGCAATCGTCGTCATCAATGAACGCGATGTACTCTCCGCGGGCGGCCTCCAGCCCCGCGTTCCGCCCAGCTCCGATGCTGCCGTCCTCGCGCCGTATAAACCGGATCGCGGGATTCTCACAAGCTATGGTTCGGCAGACATCGGCACCGTCCGTCGACCCGTTGTCGATCAGTATCAGCTCATAATCGGCAAAATCCTGGCACAAAACCGAATCTACGGAGCGTCCCACGAACTGGGGACGGTTATGCGTCAGAATTATCACGCTTATCCTAGGCCGGTTTTCCGCCATTACGCATTTATAGCACAGCCGGAGGCAAATTACCAGCCGTCCGGCTGTGTCGTTTTCGCTTTTTTGCGGTCTTTCGATACCGAGGTCTTTATTCCCCGTTTATCGTCTGTTTTTCTCTCCTGTTCAACCCCATTGGGGGACGCCGTCCTATTTTCGCGCTCTAAAAAATTCGGCCAGACATTTTTATAGTAAGAAGGATAAAAACAGAGGTAGAGCGCTCTAAAACGGAGATCCCGGGCAAACTCCGCCCGCAAGCGATTGCAGGCGGAGTTGCGGGGACGGATTCTCACTTCGTTTTTATCGCCAAAGTACGGGTTTTGAGGGATTAGGCAGGGGGAGAGGCGGCTTTGTGAGGGATTTTGGCAGGATTTCCAAAAAGGGGGCTGACCCTAGCCCTTGCTTTCCTCGAACCAGTTATTACTCCCGTCTTCACCCCCTTCGAAAGAGGGCTATCCCTTCCCTCGTCCTCCGCTTCCGCTCCCTCAGGCGGCTCGCCTTCCACAATCCTCGACCGGTACCTGTCGCCCCAGATATGCCCCGTCCAGCCGTTCAGCAAGTTGTACCTAACGGCAAACGTCTGCTTTAGCCACTGCATTACCCGCGGCAACTGGAACCCGTCCGCGGGCTTGACATGGAAGACGAGCAAGTCGTTTTTCAGACACAGAGAGCGAATCTCGAAATCAAAGCGCGCTGCCGCATCGTCCAAAACCCGGGCGAAAAGCTTCAATGCCCTACGCTGCTGGAACAACGGTTTCCTGTTGTTTATGGCCGTATGGACTTCGTACCATACGTCCTGTTTAAGCTTTCTCAAAGGTCTCATATATATTTAATGGCGCGGATATGCCGTTTTGCTTTAATCCGCTAAACGAAAAGCGCGGAAAACGCGCGTTTTTGCATACGCGGGGCTTGCCGCAACAGCGCCCCTCTTGTATTGATTTTACATCCGTGCTAAAATCGGGCATTATACGGGTTTTGCCGTTTTACATGGAGGTCAGTTGGCTGAAAAAGATTTACGGACAAATGAACAGATAAGGGTGCGCGAGGTCCGCCTGATAAAGAGCGGCGGAGAGCAGGTGGTTATGCCTACCCGCGACGCGTTTGCTTTGGCAAAAGAAGAAGGGCTCGATTTGGTGGAGGTTGCTCCGCAGGCGATGCCTCCGGTTGTCAAGATAATGAATTACGGCAAGTTTAAATTTGAAAACGAAAAACGGGTACGCGATTCAAAAAAAAGGCAAAAACTTCTTAAGCTCAAAGAAATCCGTATGCAGCCCAAGATTGATGAGCATGATATAGATTTTAAGTCCAAACATATCAGGGAATTTCTGTCGGAAGGCAACAAGGTCAAGGTGACGATCAGATTTCGCGGAAGAGAACTGGCGCATACCGAGCTGGGGCTCGAGGTGCTAAAGGATGTTTTGTCAAGAATCGAAGGCGAGTATGTGATGGACAAACCGCCTGCCATGGAGGGACGCTTCATGTCGATGATACTTGGCTCAAAATCGAAGAAGTAAAGCGGAAAAACCGCAGGCCGGAGCGTGCGGCTGTCCGGCAAACATGAACAGGAGTTGTTAAATGCCCAAGATGAAGACGCGGAAAAGCGCGGCAAAACGCTTTTCGTTAACGGGAACGGGTAAGGTTAAGTACAAGAAGCAGAACTTGCGCCATATCCTTACAAAAAAATCCGCCAAAAGGAAGCGCAAGTTGCGCCACGCCGGTATTTTGGCAAAAGCGAATATGCGGACAGTCAAAAGAAAACTGTTGCCTAACGGCTGACGCTGAAAGTATTAGCACTTTGTGTTATAAGATTTTATAAACGGAGGCGTTTCCGCCGTCCGGACAGGAGGGACGTATGTCTAGAGCAGTTGACGGTTCAAAACGAAAGAACCACAGAAAAAAGATATTAAAACTCGCAAAAGGTTACTGGGGCAGACGGCATTCAAATTATAAAACCGCAAAGGACGCGGTGGCAAAGGCGCTTTCTTACGCCTATCGCGACAGAAGGGACAGAAAGTCCGACTTTCGCCGTTTGTGGATAATCCGCATAAACGCTGCCGCGCGCCCGTTGGGACTAAGTTACTCGCGCCTTGTTGACGGACTCAGCAAAGCCGGAATAACGATTAACCGCAAGGCGCTTTCAAACCTTGCCATCGAAGACGCGGCGGCTTTCAGCGCTATAGTCGAGCGCGCAAAAGTCGCATTGGAGGCTTAAATCATGGTAACGATCGAACAGGTTAGGCAGCTTGAAACCAGAGTCGCGAAAGCGATTGATTATGTAAACGCCGTTACCGGCGAAAACACGCTGCTAAAAGCCAAGCTGGAAAGCTATCAGAAGCGCATTGACGAGCTTGAGGTGCTGATTCAGCGCTTCAAAGAGGAACAGGCGCGCATCGAAGAGGGCATCATCGCCGCCCTTGACAGGCTGAACCGGTTCGAAGACGATATGCGGAAAACGATAGGCGGACAGACGGACGCGCCGCCGCCCGCCTTAGAGCCGCTGTCCGACGAAGCCTTTGATACCCAGCCACCGCGCCAGTCCGCCGAGACGGACGGGCAAAACGCAGACGACGCGGCACCCCGTTCTTACGCCGAAAATATGTCCGCCCAGGCGCGGCAGGCAACGGAAAATTCCGACGATTTGAACACGGATGACGGCACTGAGCCGGGATCGGAACTGGACATTTTTTAACAAATGCCAAAAAGCGATCTTCGTATCGATCTGCTTGGAACTTCGTTCTCGGTAACGGTTGACGAGGATGCATTTTATCTAAAGATACTTCTTGACAAGTATCGTCGCGTTATTGAAAACACGAGGAAAACGACCGGCATCGAAGATCCGCTCAAAACCGCCATTCTAGCAGGCTTCCTGCTATGCGACGAGGCGGAAAAACTGCGCGCCCGCGAAAATACCGGCATTGGCGTATTCGACTCCATGAAGGCGGAAGAACTTACCCTCGACCTGATCAACCGTATCGACAAAGCCCTGCCCGAAGAGACAAAAGATAAAAGTTAGGGTTTTCCTGTTAATCCAGCCTGTTCCAAAACTGAAGTTTCGGAACAGGCTCAAGTTTTTACCGTTTGCGCGATGAGGGCTATTTTGTCAACGATCTCGTCCGGCGTGTAAAGCCCCGAATCGATGACAAGACTGGCAAAACCGTAGTCGTCGTTGTCGATGTTGTATAAACGCAGATAACGGGCGCGGTCGCGGGCGTCGCGCTCTCTTGTAAACGCCGCCACAGAATCATAATCGCCGCCCTCGCGCCGTATAAGGCGACGCACCCTGATGTCGGTATCGGCCTTCAAATAGACCGTCAAATCCGCTTCTTTTAGCAGCCATATCGCAAGCCGCGAGCCCAGCACGCAGCCCTTTTCGCCGTCGCTTAACGCCTCTTCTATCTGTCGCCTGTCAACTTCCCTGTCCCAGTAATCTTCCGTTTCGGCAAGCCGCAACACCTCTTCCAGCGAAATGTTTTTTTCCGCGGCCAAATTTCTGAACGTAAAATTGATGAACCGCAACCCGAGCCGGTTGGCGGCGAGTTTTGTTACAGTGGTGTTGCCGCAGCCGCTCTTGCCTGAAATAGCGATCTTGATATTTTTTTTCCGTATCAGGCTACCGTCCGGCACGGCTTAGTCTCCTATTCCACGTTTCGCAACTGCTCGCGTATGTTTTCAAGAGCGTCTTTCATTTCCACCACGGCCCGGCTCACCTCGATGAGCGGCGTTTTGGAACCGATAGTGTTTATCTCGCGGTTTATTTCCTGGCTTAAAAAATCGAGTTTTTTCCCGGACGCGCCGGAATTCCGCGCCGTTTCGGCGCGAAATTCCGCCAAATGGGACGACAGACGCGATATTTCTTCCGCCACGGTGTACTTCATCAGCAACACCGCAGTCTCGGCAATCACGCGGTTTTCATCAACCTTGTCCGCGGCAAGCTCCGCAAAACGGGACTTTATATTATCCTTGATGGTCTGTTCAATCTTTGGCAGAAAAAACGCTACCGTATCCAAACGCTCTTCAATTATTGCGATGTACGATAAAACGCTTTTTTCGGTGTGACGTCCCTCGCGCTCGCGCTCGGCTTCAAATTTTCCAAGCGTCTCAAGAAACGCGTCTTTTATGTTTTCCCATTCCGCGTCCTCGTAAAAGGCGTCTTTTTCAATTTCAAGCACGCCGTCAAAGCTGAGGAATTCCGCAAGCCGTATATGCTGCCCATCGTAGGCGGAGGGCGGCAGCAGCGATTTTACGGCGAAGGCGGCCGCGCTGTAGGCCCGCACCGCCTCGGCGTTTACGTTTACAGAAAAAGGAGCGTCATATTTTTGTTCGCGGATGTTTACCTCAATTTTGCCGCGTTTGCATCTTTCGGTTATTATTGAGCGCACGCGCGGCTCCAGCGGCGAAAACGCCGTGTTCATGTTGACAAACACCTCCAGAAAGCGGCTGTTATAGCCTTTTATTTCCACCGCGACAGAACCGCCGTCCGTCTGTTTTTCGGTGTAAGCGAAACCCGTCATGCTTTTCATGCCGCCGCCTCCCTGTTACTGTAGTAGTCGAACAGGGCGTCGCATAGTTTCCAGTTATCGCCGGCCCCCAGCGTGATAAAAAGATCCCCCTCGCGTAAAACGGTTTTCAGTTCGCCGGCCGCGTCAAGCGGGTCGTCGGCATAACGCGCGTCGCCGTGAAGGGCGCGGGTTTTTTCAAACAGCAGCCGGCCTGAAACTTTGCCGTCATTAACCTCCCGCGCCGAAGCGTATATCCTGTGCAAAAACACGACATCGGCACTTTCAAACGAGCGGGCAAAGTCGGAAAGCATCGCCGCCGTGCGCGAATAGGTGTGCGCCATGAAACTCGCGACAAGCCTGCGGCCCGGATAGAAATCCTTTAGCCCGGCAAGCGTAGTCTTGATAGCGGTTGGGTGGTGGGCGTAATCGTCCATGAACAGTATGCCGCCCGCCTCGCCGATAATTTCCGAGCGGCGCTTGCAACCCGAAAATTCCCGCAGAGCGCGGGATATAGCGTTTACAAGGGCGCCGTCAAAGCGTCGGCCTTCCGCGTCAGCGATGGATTTTACCAGTGCTATCGCGCCGGCGGAGTTGAGCACGGTATGCCGTCCCGGAACCCGTACCGCCCAGCGTACCGGTATACCGGACAGCTCGAAAACCGATTCCCCGTTCCCGCTAGCGCTGTTCTTTATATTGAAAAAACCATCCGCGCCGAATCCGTAGGCGGTGTATTTAATGTCGTTTCGTTTTTTTCGCAGTATATCCGCCGTTTCACGGGCACCCGCGTCATCGGCGCAGTAAATAAGCTCGCCGCCGCTTTCAATGTTTTCACCGTACTCGACAAACGCGCCTAGCATCGATTCATAGGTCGGGAAAAAATCCTGATGGTCGCTTTCAACGCCGGTTAACAGAACGCGGCGCGGGCGAAATTTCAGAAAGTGTTTGCGGTACTCGCAAGTTTCCGCGACAAAGTATTTGTCACCGACGGTGATTGTCGAGCGTCCGCCGAAGTTTGCCGTCGCGCTGCCCGCCAAGATTTTGGCGGGCAGTCCCGCCGCCGCAAGCAGTGTCCCCGCGATGGCCGTAGTCGTTGACTTGCCGTGCACGCCCGCCACGCCGCTCGAATCGAACATCGCGGAGTACGCGCCCAGCGCGTCCGTGTATTTTACCAGCGGTATGCCGCGCCGCAACGTCTCCGCCATCTCCGCGTTGGTTTCCGGCGCGTAGGCGGCGCTGTGTATGACCAGATCCGGGCGTTTCGAGGCGATGTGTAACGGGTCAAAGCCCTCGAAATACGGGATTTTGAGCGCGTCGAGTATCGCGCAGGTATAAAAAACACCATCGGTGTCCGAACCGGAAACGCGGACGCCAGCCCCGTGCAACAGTTCCGCCAAGGCACTCGTGCCCGCCCCTTTTATGCCGATAAAGTAAACGTTCTCCCTGTTTTTTACGGCTTTTTTGACGACGTTTTCAATGTCCATTTTTTTCACCGGACAGTTTTTGCAGGAAGAGGCGGGTACGCTCCGCCTTGGGGTTGTCTATCACGCTTTCGGCGGGGCCTTCCTCGATAAAAACGCCGCCATCCATGAATAGGACGCGGTCGGCAACCTCGCGGGCAAAGGCGATCTCGTGGGTAACTATCACCATAGTCATATTTTCGGCGGCAAGGCGGCGAATTACGCGAAGTATTTCCGCCGTCAGTTCCGGGTCCAAGGCGCTTGTCGGTTCGTCAAAAAACAGAACCCGCGGGTCAAGGGCAAGGGCTCGGGCTATCGAGACGCGTTGCTGTTGCCCGCCTGAAAGCTGGCAGGGATAAGCCGCCTCCTTGCCGGAAAGCCCCATGCTGGCAAGCAATTCCCGCGCCCGCCCCTCAGCCTCGGCGCGACTCCGCTTTAGAACATGTATCTGCGCTTCGGTGATGTTGCGGAGCGCGGAAAAATGCGGGAACAGGTTGAAATTTTGAAAGACAAGACCCACTTTAAGGCAACTCCGCCGTAGCACGTCCGGCGCGGCATACTCCCCGTCGCGCGCCATCTCGTCCCCGTCAATCGTTATCGACCCGGCATCCACCATCTCCAGATGGGTAATACAGCGGAGCAACGTAGATTTCCCTGACCCGGACGGCCCGATCACGGCGGCCACCTCTCCCCGTTTTACGCTGAACGAGATGTTTTGAAGCACGGCAAGGTTCCCGTACGATTTCGACAGGTTTTCGACCTTTACTATGTCCACGAACATAAACTATACCGGTCATCGCGCAAAGAGATAAGAGCGGTAAGCAATGAGCGGTAAGCAATGAGCAATGAGTAATGAGTAATGAGTAATGAGTAAAAAGGATGAGGGATGAGGCGAGGAACTGCCGATTTGGAGTTACGGGTCAGCCTTGCGAGTGCGCTGGCAAGTGAATGAGCGATTAGGCGGCAACGCTTTTCCGGTCCCGGCGGCAGCCGGGAGTTTTTACGCCTCCGCTTCTAAATGAGCAATGACGCTGGCGAGTGGAGGCTGCAAGTCGTCTTTGGGGTCAGGCCCCTAGAGGGTCGTCATTGCGAGCGTGCGGCAAATTGCCGGCGGCAAATTGCCGAGCGAAGCAATCCAGAGCGAGGCAGTCTCGGCACCGGATTGTTTCGTAACTTCGTTCTTCGCAATGACGGGAAAACAAGCAATGAGCGTGGGCGATTATAAGCGGGTACGCCCTCTTGAACTGACGGCAATTCACAGATATAATTTGCTTTATATTATAAAAGCGGACGCTGGGAGAGTCCGCGAAGGAATTGTAGGTGAGTAATGAAAATACAGGCAAGGACGCCCGCAGGGTCGCAATCCTGGTTTCGGGCGGGGGGACAAATTTGCAGGCAATTATCGACGCGTCAAGGCGCGGCGAACTGCCACATGCAAATATAGCGCTGGTCGTTTCGTCAGACAGGAACGCTCCCGCGCTAGGACGGGCGGACAAGGCGGGCATAGACAGCCTTGTCTTGGATGAAACAGATTACACAAAAGACGGCGTCTTTGACACGACAAGGTATGACAGAAACCTGCTGGCCGTGCTGAAAGAATACCGAATCGAAATCATAGCCCTCGCCGGATTTCTTGTGTTTCTGGGCCGCGACATAATCAAAGAGTACGAAAACAGAATCATCAACGTGCACCCGAGCCTTATCCCGTCGTTTTGCGGAGAGGGGTTTAAGGGGCTCACCGTACACGAGGCGGCTTTGGCGCGCGGCGTAAAGTTCACGGGCGCGACCGTGCATTTTGTGAACGAAGTTATTGACGGCGGAAAAATCCTTGAACAAAAGGCCGTCGAAGTTAAAGAACGGGATACGCCCGAAACATTGCAGCGGCGCGTCATGGAACAGGCCGAATGGATCATCCTTCCAAAAACGCTCGAAACGCTGTGCGCCGGAGGATTTTAATGAAAAACCCTCTTAACATTGCCATAATCGGTTCAGGCGGGCGCGAACACGCTATTATCAAAAAACTAAAAAAAAGCCCGAAAACGGCACGGCTGACGGCAATTCCGGGGAACGCCGGCATTGAGCGGGACGGCGTTCCGTGCCATTTTGACATAGACCCGCTAGACGTGTCCGCGGTCACGAAACGCTGCAAAAGCGAGAAATTTGATTATGTGGTCGTAACGCCTGACAATCCGCTCGCGCTCGGCATGGTGGACGAGCTGAACAAGGCGGGCATCCGCTCCTTCGGCCCTGAGAGGAAGGCAGCGCTCATCGAATCGAGCAAAATATTCGCCAAGGATCTGATGAAAGAATACAACATCCCGACGGCGGACTATGCGGCATTTTCAAACGGAAGCGCGGACGCTCTGAAATACACCCGTGAAAGTTTTGCTTCCGGCAAGGAGGCTGTTGTCGTAAAGGCGGACGGGCTTGCGCTGGGGAAGGGCGTTACGGTCTGCTTCAGCCTCGAAGAGGCTGAAGCGGCCATTCGCGGCGCGATGGACAAAAAACTGTTCGGCAAGAGCGGCGAGAGCATCATCATTGAAGAGTATCTTACGGGGACGGAAGTGAGCGTGCTGTCGTTCTGCGACGGCAGTACCGTTGTTCCGATGGCGAGCGCTATGGACCACAAGAGGGCGCTGAACGGGGACGCGGGGGCGAACACTGGCGGGATGGGCTGCATAGCCCCGAACCCGTTCTATTTGCCCGAAATCGCGGATCTTTGCAAGGAGAAAATTTTCGATCCGACAATCGAAGCGGTAAAAAAAGAGGCAGCCCCGTTCAAGGGTTGCCTTTATTTTGGGCTTATGCTGACGGAAGAGGGGCCGAAAGTCATCGAATACAACTGCCGTTTCGGCGATCCGGAAACGCAGGCCGTGTTGCCGCTCTTGGAGTCCGATCTGCTTTCGATAATGACAGCCTGCACGGACGGCACGCTCACTGCCGATATGGTACGGTTTATGAAGGGAGCGTCGTCGGCCTGCGTTGTTGCCGCCTCGAAAGGTTATCCCGCCAAGTATGAAACGGGCTTTCAGATTAAAGGTCTGGAAGCGTCTGCGGGAGAAAATCTTGACGTGTACTGTGCCGGAGTGGAGCTGGAAGACGGCGTTCTGGTAACGTCCGGCGGGCGGGTACTCTGCGTGAGCGCGGTGGCGGACAGTCTTGAACAGGCTATACGCGGCGCGTACGGAGGACTTGAAAAGATAGAATTCGAAAACAAATGTTTCCGTACCGACATAGGCGAGCAGGCTTTGAAACGCGGGATTTCAGCGGCGTAGCAAAGCTGAATTTTAGGCAGACGAAAACTGCGCTTTAAACGCGACGCGTCTAAGTGCGGTCTACAAGCTGCCTTCGTACTCTCTTTGGTATTGCTGTAAAACCGGGTCTCGCGGGGCGATGGCGAGGGCTTGGCGAAGGTAGTAGACGGCGTGCCGCGTGTCGCCGCGTTTGCGGTAAAGTTCTACAAGGGCCTTTAGCGCGTCAAGGTTGCGCGGGTTTTCAAACAGACTGGCGCGAAAATCGCTTACGGCGGAGTCTAAGTCGCCGCGAAGAATCCCGCGAAGATAGTAGTAACGGCTCTTGTCCCCGCCGGCGCCTAATTCCGGAACACGCTCGTCTATCAGGCGCATAGCTTCGCCGTGCCTGCCAGAATCTATAAGCGCTTCGACGTACGCGATGCGTCCTCTTTCGTAAGAAGGATAGTTCTGAATCAGTTCCTGAGCGATGGCCAGAGCCGCCCTGCTGTTGCCGGAGCCTCGCTCGATAAGGAAGGCGTTGAACAGCGTGTCGGGCGTTCTGCGCTCCGACAGAATCCTGTCCTGATACTGGCGGGCGTCCTGCCAGTCGGCGCGGCGCACGGCGTCATTAAACGCGAGCAGGATTACATCCAGCGGCGCTTCCCCGCCGTTCGGCGGAGGCTTTAACAGTTCTTTCAGCATCCTGCCGCCCTCGGCCTGCTCCGCCTCGTCATTCGACTCCAGCATTAGTCGCGTAAGGTACAACGCCACTGGCAGATCGGCGGGGTTAAGCCTGTACAGCGGACTCAGGATGGCAACAGCGTTATCCCTGTTCTTAAAACCTTCGTTATGCAAACGGGCGCGCAGAAACAGGTAGTCCCTGTCTTGAGGACTTGCCGCCGCAAGCCTGTCCAGCAGGGCCTGGGTTTGAAATAACTGGCCGGTTTCAAACAGCACGAGCGCCCGCATCAGGTTTAGGGCAGGATCGTCGGGACTTTCTTTCAAAGCCTGTTCAATAATCTGTCCGGCGTCAGCCCAGTCACGCTCGCTGATATAAGCGCGCGCAAGCTCCCGTTTTATTATCACGTTATCGGGGTATCTCCCGCTCATGCCGGCAAGAAACTCCGCCGCTTCCGCGTTAAGCCCTCGATCCTGCATGATACGGGCGATACCCAGCGCGGCAGGGTAGCAGTCCGGCGACAAAGCCAGCGCCTTATCGTACATAGCGGACGCCTCGTCGCGCCTTCCCGTCCGCTCCAGCGCCGCGCCAATAAAGTACGGGGCAAGGGCGCCGGAAGGATCGAGGCTTTCCGCCTTTTCAAGATCGGGCAGAGCGGCGGCTAACCGGCTGCCGGACACGTCGTTGAGCAACGCAAGGAACGGCAGAACGTATTCAAGGTAATCGGCGGATTCGGGCGGCGGCTCTCTGTAGATTCCGCGGACGGCGTCGGCCAGTATCCTGCTGTACGGATGGTTTCTGGGCGGCTCCGGGACGGCGGACTGCGGGAGCGCGTATACCTTTTCCAGCAAAGCGGCGATGACGGCGTTCATGACTCTGCCGAACTCGGACTGCTCTATGCCGTTTTCGCTGATGATGGCAACGGCTTCGCGCATGGAGGACAGCGAGCCGCTGTTACATAGCGAGCGTATTCTGGCGGCGATGCCGCCCTGGTTTTCGCGCTGTACGGGCTGACGGGAAGGGGTAGCGGGCGTTGCCGTTTCAAGCGCGGGCCTCTCCAACGGCATTTCGCGCACTTGGGCGGCTCCGGAACAGGAAAAGAACAACGGCAAAACGCAACCGCAAATTTTAATGGCAAGGCGGAATTTTACGGCTTTTTTCGTTAAAAACATGGCGCGGGATCAGGTACGGTCTCTGTTGCCGAACGAGAGCAGAATCAGCGCAATGCCCGAAATAACAATTACTGCGGGCCCCCACCCTATAACGAATTGCCTGAACGAGAAACCGGTTATTCGAAGTGAAAACAACATCAGGAAGCCGCCAAGCAATATAAGAGCTATCGAAGGGACAAGGTATATCCGGCGGATAACTCCGTAGCGTCCTCTGCCTGCCGTCATCAGAGCGAGACCGGCAAAGACGGACAGCAACGGCCAGCTTTGTTTAAGGGTAAGTTTGGTAATTTTTGTCACTTCAAAAAGCGCAAAAAGAGCGACAAGGATAAAAAACACCGCAAAAAACAGATAGAGCGGGCGGCGCTTCAGCTTTATAGCTAAAAACACGCATAACCCGCCGATAATAAGAAGTGAAAAGGACAGTATGAGCCGCTGTCGCACCAGCGATGCGGAACTGAGCAGAATCAAGGCGCTGCCCGCCAGCGAGAAAACAAGGCCGACGCAGAACACGGCGCGGGCCGCCGCCTTTCTTTTTGCCTCACGACGCAAAAATTGCATTATTTTATTATAAAGGACTGATACGGTAATTTCAATGTGGAAACATGACAAAATATCTAAGCATCTGTGGCTCCCGTTCCTGCTTGCGCTAATAATGTGCGGAAGCGAGATGGACGGGAAAACTTATATGGACAGTTATTTCGTAAGGGGTACCAAGCGGGAAAAGGACGCCATGAACAGCCTGTTCGCGCTGTTGCCGTACGAGAGCGAGGCCGGGCCCGAGCGGTTCGCTCTAGTTCGCGAGATAGCCAACGAATATAAGCGCCAACAGGATTACAGGCGGCTCGTCACCTTCCTTGCCGACTGGACGGACAGGCACCCCGATGATCCGTTCAACGCCTACTATTTGTTCATGATAGCCTACGCGTATATCGAGATGGACGCCGCTCCGGTGGCGGCGATGTACTTCAACCTGATAGTAAAAAACTACCCCGATCTTGTAGTGCGCGGCGAATCGATACACCTTATCTGTTTGCAACAGCTTATCAGCCTTGAAAAGGACCCGCGGCAAAAAATCTGGTACTACGAGGATTTAATATCGCGTTTCCCTGAACAGAGCGACATGGGCGTAACGTGGTTTATGCTGGCGCAGACTTACGGGGAGGCCGGCGAATGGAACAAGGCTATAGACGCCTACACGGAGTTCGTAAAATACTACGGCACGACGGTGCCCGGCTTTCCTAACGCCTACGCTTACGCCAAACAGATGGTCGATTTTAACAATTCGGCCAAAGACTGGACATTCGAGAGCCTTGACGCTCTTGTCAATACGATAAAAAGCAATATGGACGCCGGAAACGCGCGGCAGCTCTGGCAGTACCGGGCGCGGGTCAACTTCTTTGCCCATTCGTGGGCGCAGGCGGGCGGCGACGATTCGGGAATGGCCGAATTCAACCTGTCGTCGTTTGGTTCGTCGGGAAATTTGCGCTATTCGGACACTCTAAGCTCCGATTCCAATTCCAACGAAGCCTATCTGCGGACATGGGGATGGTCGCACTTTACGCCGATATGGTACTTCTACCTGCGCAAAATCTATTTTCCGCTTGATCCCGACATTCACGGGCGGTGGGAATGGGCCGGCGTTTACTACGGCGAAAAATTTTAGCCTGTTGAGGCTGTTCCAAAACCGTGCCCCCGGCTATGGCCGGGAACGTTGGCGTACAGTCAATCAGTTTTGGAACAGGCTCCGTTTTCAAGGGAATTTCGGCGCGTTGCCGGCGGTCCGTCCGGCACGCTCCTTAAATGCCGGCCTCGAATGCCTGCGGGAAGAGGGGCGGGCATCCCCGATATTGAAATTTGTTGCGATGCCGTTATAGAATAGCTTTTTTCGGGGGACCAAAATTTCGTCATTGAATAAACTGCGTAATTATAATTTCAGCAAAGACGAACTTGCTGACTGCTACAACGAGATAAACAAACACAATATGGCGAGCCTAGTGATAGTAACGCTCGCAAACGCGATACTGGCACTGCTGCTTTCTTTCTATTCTAAGTCTGACACCGGCATCCGCTCGTTCTATTACGCCGCCTGCGCGGCGGAAATAGCGGCGTTTTTCTTCTCGCTGTATATGTACAAAAAAAGCTCCCTGTCGGCCATATCGTTTAAAATCGGCTTCACCTTTTTTGTGTTC
>JAIRSQ010000163.1 GCA_031255395.1 Spirochaetaceae bacterium
CTGGTTGCGGGCGGACACATTCTGCTAGAGGGCGCGCCGGGTCTTGCCAAGACGCTTGCCGTCAAGCGTCTCGCAGCGATTACCGGACTGGAGTTCAAACGTATACAGTTTACCGCCGACCTGTTGCCAGCGGATTTGACGGGAACGCTGGTTTGGGAACCGGACAAGGCAGAATTTTCCATGCGAAAGGGGCCTGTTTTCACTAACATCGTGCTGGCGGACGAGATAAACCGCGCCCCCGCGAAGGTGCAGTCAGCGCTGCTTGAAGCGATGGAAGAGTACCAGGTTACTATCGGGGAGCGCACGTGGCCCTTACGCGAGCCTTTTTTCGTGCTTGCAACGCAGAATCCGATGGAGCATGAGGGGACGTATCCGTTGCCGGAAGCCCAACTAGACCGTTTTTTGATGAAAATCAAGATAGATTACCCGCGCGCTGATGAGGAACTGGGCATCGTTCGCCTGAATCGGACGGCGGCGAATCGCGGAAACCGGAGCGGCGGGCAGACGCCGGCTGACGGAGCGGAAAGGACGCTGGGGTCGGAGGCCGTAGCGGCGTTGCGGACGGCGGCGGCGAAGGTTCATGTTGACGAACAGATTGAGCGTTACATCGTGTCGATAGTAGCGGCTACCCGTCCGCCCGCTCCGGGCGAAGTTCGCTCAGGCACGGCCCGCGGCGGCAGAAAGCAGCCGTACGCTCCGGGCGAATTCAAAGGAGAAGGGATATACCGCTATATTTCTTTTGGCGCATCCCCGCGGGCGTCAATCGCGCTGTACCATTGTTCAAAAATCAGGGCGCTTTTTGCAGGCAGCGCGTTTGTCCGGCCTGAAGATGTCAAGACGGCGGCCACGCCGGTGCTACGGCACAGGCTTTCGCTGTCCTACGAGGCGGAAGCGGACGGCCTTGACTCGGACGCCGTGACAGCGCGAATTCTGGCTTCCGTTCCGGCTCCTTAACATGGAACGCTCGGAACTCCTGCGGCGGATAAACGCGTTTCCTATCGCGGCCCAGTCCCTTGCGGAAGACCTGTTTGCCGGCGACTTCCGCTCCGTCTTCCGCGGGAACGGCATAGAGTTTGAAGAGGTCAGACACTACGAGCAGGGGGACGACATCCGCTTCATCGACCGCAACGTGAGCGCCCGTTTCGGCAAGCCCTATGTCAAACTGTATCGCGAAGAGCGGGAACTCTCAGTTTTCGTCGTGCTTGACTGTTCCGCCTCGATGTTTTCGGGCTGCAAGGGCGCGATAAGCCGTTTTGAACAGGCCCTTCTTGCCGCCGCGCTGACCGGATTTTCCGCCGAGCGCGCCGGGCAGCGTTTCGGCGCGTTATTTTTTGACAGCGAGATACGCCGCCTGTTCAAGCCGGGAAAAGGCCGTTCCCGACTGATGGCCGTGGTGAGCGCCGCTCTCGAGGCAAGGCCGCTCGGTCGCGGCAGCGCACTGTCTCTGGCGATACGCGGGGCGGGAAGCGCACTTAAACGGCGCGGCCTGGTTGTCATAATATCCGACTTCCGCTGTCCCGCGTGGGACGATGGCCTGGGCGCCGTAGCCGGAAGACATGACTTTATTGCCGTCAGAATCAGCGACCCGCTGGATTACGAGTTTCCCGGACTGGGACTGCTCACCGTGGAAGACCCCGAAACCGGCATGACAATACAGGCGCCGACCGGATTTTCGTCGTTCCGTCGCGCTTTTAGAAAATGGAACGAGGAACAGGCCGCCGCGTGGAGGGATTCATGCCGCAGGCTAGGCATCGCAAGGCTGGAACTTTCAACCGCGGACGACGCCCACGCCGCCTTAAAAGCCTTTTTTCAAGGACGGAAAAAACGATGACGGGGCATTCCGCCGGCCGGCGGCAAAAATCCGCCGCGCAGTCGCGCCTCTAGGCAACATAACCCTCGTGCCGGCCCCTCCCCTCTTCCGCGCAGCCTTTTGCCGTCCGTTGCCGCCGCTAGCGCTTGGGCTTGTAGTAGCCGCCGTCCCTAAAGTCGACGTTCGCCGAAGCGTTAGTCATTAAAATTGGCTGGTGGGTAGCGTCCAGAGTGTCGCGCCAAAGACTTGATTCCGGATCGACATGGCTGCGGCGCGATACGGCGGCCTTTATCGGCAGGTGGACGAATTCGTTGTTCACGAGGCCGATTACGACCTTCGTTTTTCCCGCCATGGCCGCGTGAACGGCCGCGTTGCCAAGCCTGTCGCAATATATCGAGTCGACCGGAACCGCCACTGAGGAGCGCACCTGATAGCTTGGATCAATATATTTTAACGTTATTTCCATGCCGATCTTTTTAAAATGGTCTTCGATTTTTTGCTTTAGATAGGTGCCCACATCGACCATTTTAAGGTTGCCCGAAGCGTCTTTGCCTGAATGTTTGGCAAGTTTGTCCTGTAACGCGCCTTCGGCTACGATTATGACGGCGTGTTTCCTGTTACGCAGCCGCCGTTCAAGGTGCTCAAAGAAGCCGTTGGGTCCGTCAAGATCGAAAGGAACTTCGGGGATCAGCACAAAGTTTACTTCATGGCTTGCAAGAGCGGTATGAGCGGCGATAAAGCCCGATTCCCGCCCCATTACCTTGACCATGCCGATACCGTTGGACTGGGACTTGGCTTCCATGTGGGCGGACGCCACCGCTTCGACTGCCCGCGCGACCGCCGTGTCGAACCCGAAAGACTTCTGGATGAATGAAAAATCGTTGTCAACGGTTTTAGGGATGCCGACGCAGGATATTTTAAGGTGGCGGCGGTCTATTTCGTCCGCAATGTCAAGGCTGCCGCGCTGCGTGCCGTCTCCTCCTATCGTAAATAGGATGTTAAGGTTGAGCTGTTCAATGGCGTCAACGATCTTTGACACCTCCTGGCCGCCGCCCCGCGAGGTTCCGAGCACAGTGCCGCCGATTTTGTGAATATCGTCGACAAAATCCAGCGAAAGTTCCCGTGTCGGATGGCTGTACTCCGGCAGGAAGCCTTTGTAGCCGTAGCTGATGCCGGTAATGCGCCTGACACGGTAATGGTACCACAGGCACCGCACGATGGCCCTAATAACGTCGTTGATGCCCGGACAGAGGCCGCCGCACGTTACGATGCCGGCGTGGACATGCTCCGGCATAAAATATATCATCTCGCGCGGACCGGCTTTTTCCAGTACCATGCTCCGGTCAATGGCGGGCTGTTCGCCAAGTTTAACGTCCAGTTCCAGCCGGATAAGGTCTTCGTCCGAAACATAATTGGCAATAAAATCGCCTCGTTTCATCGACATGGTTATAGGGGAGCGAATATTCCGCGGCCCCAGTTCTTCAATGGTAAAATTCAATTTGTCATCACTCATAACGCCTCCGTTAACAACAAGATAAGGGATATTAGCCCTTAACGTTTACCGTTCGGCGACCGCTACCGTTTCCGCGATTTGAGCATATCTCCCAAGGTAAACGTAGAATCGCCCGCTTCTTCGGCGGCCATGTACCTCAAAATTTCGTCCCGCTGAGCTTTTTTCTTGTAGTCCCGCACAGAAAAGGCGGCTTTTCGTTTTTCGGGCTGCACTTCTATAAGAACGGCGTTTACCTTGTCGCCGACCTTGTAGTTTTTGAGAGCGTCGTCCGTGCTCGCGTCTTTTTTTTCGGCAAGGTTGGACTTGTGTATCAAGCCTTCAATGCCGCCCGGAATCTTGATGAAAACGCCGAAATCGGTAACGGAGCTGACCTCGCCCTCTATAGCGTCGCCCGGCTTGTAGGCGTCGGCAAAACTGCGCCACGGGTCGTCGGTAAGCTGTTTTACGCCGAGCCTCACGTTCCTGCTCTTTCCGTCCGCGCTAAGCACGATGACTTCGATTTCCTCGCCCGTTTTAAGCTCGGCGCTGGGATATTTGACTTTTTTCGTCCAAGACAGATCGTCGCAGTGCAGAAACCCGTCTATGCCTTCTTCCAGTTGGACGAAGGCTCCTGTGTTTGTGATTTTTACGATTTTGCGTTTAAGGCGCGCTCCCGGCGGGTAGCGTTCCGCTATGTCCGACCACGGGTTTACCTTGACCTGTTTGAGGCCCAGCGAGACGCGCCCTGCCTGCAAATCGTATCCCAGTATCATGCATTCTACTTCGTCTCCTATGCTCACGATGTCACCAGGTTTTTGCACTTTTTTGACCCATGAAAACTCTGAGATGTGCGCCAGCCCCTCAATGCCCTCTTCCAGTTCGATGAATGCGCCAAAGTCCGTCAGTTTGGTAACTCTGCCCTTGACCACGTCATTTACATGGTATTTGTCCTCGAAATGCACCCACGGGTCGTCCGTAAAATGCTTTAACGAAAGGTTGATATGCTTTTCCTGCGGGTCTATTTTGATCACCTTGACCCTGATCTTCTGTCCGCGCTTTACAAAATCTTTGGGGCGCATGACGTGTCCCCAGCTCATGTCATGGATGTGGAGAAGCCCGTCAAAGCCGCCCAGATCGACGAACGCTCCGAACGAGGTGAAGGACTTTACAACGCCGTCAAGTTCCGTCCCGACCGGAATCGTTGCAAAGAATTCGGAACGCTTGTTTTCGACCGTTTCTTCCAACAGTTTTCTGCGATTTACGATTATGTTGAGTTTGCCGTCCGAATAGAGCCGCTCTATATAGACGTCCAGCGTCTGCCCTATCATGCTTTCCGGTTTTTCAATACGTTTGACATCAGTCTGGCTTATCGGCATGAACGCGCGGGCGCCGCCCGCGAGACTTACATCGTAGCCGCCCTTTACGGTCTTTTCGATGGCGCCTTTGACAGGCAAATGTTCGTTAAAAGCGCGTTTAATCTCTCGCCAGGCGAGTTTTTCGTCCGCTTTTCGTTTTGAGACGACCACCTCGCCGTATTTATTCTCTTTTTTTTCGAGAATCACCGAGACGGCGTCGCCAACTTGGGGAACACCCGTAAACTCCCCGATGGGAATTTTCCCTTCCGATTTGTAATTAACATTAACAAAGACCTGGTCGGCCGTAACCTGCAAAACAGTGCCCATAACAAGCTGGCCTTCTTCCAACAATTCAAGCGCCTTGAGATACTCTTCCTGCAACTGCGTCTGGGACCCCTCGTCAGGGGAGTCTATCCTTCCGTCCGCTTCCGTTTCCGTTTCCATCTGACCCATGGTTCATCCTTATTGATCGTATTATCCTTTCCAATTTCTCATAAACTTGGTTTATCGTCAAGTATGACGTGTCAATATATGTAACGCCGGCCGCGAGTTTCAGGCTGCCTTCGGGCTTGTTCCTGTCCATGCTGTCGCGGATTTCTATGGAACGGCGTATTTCGTCAAGACCGAGTTCCGAAACGCGCTGGTCGAAACGCCGCTTGGCCCGCGATTCCGGCGAGGCGTCGAGGTAGAACCGCGCCTCCGCGTCCGGGAAAACGACCGTGGTCATGTCGCGGCCTTCCACGATTACATCGCGCTTTTCGGCAATCAGCTTTATCATGCCATTGACGACGCGGCGCACCGGCACGTTGGCCGACACCTGGGACACCGAACGGTCAATACTGTCGCCGCGGAGCAACGCGCCGACATCCTCGCCGTCGAGGAACACCGAGCCATCCCTGTAGTCTATGTTCGCTGAGCGGGCAACATTCACTACGGCGTCGCCGTCCAGCGGGTCAATGCCGCGCCTTACGCAGGCGAGCGTAACGGCGCGGTACAGGCTACCGGAATTGACGTAAACGAACCGCCTTCCGCCTGAAAGCTCCAGACGCCGCGCCAGCGTCTCCGCCATCGTACTTTTGCCCGACCCTGCCGGCCCGTCAATCGCCACAACCATTGCACGCAGACCCTTCGTGCCAGTTTAGCGCTCCGCTCCCGCTATGGCTAGATATCCC
>JAIRSQ010000124.1 GCA_031255395.1 Spirochaetaceae bacterium
GCCAAAAATGATATTAACGGCATGAAAAAGCCGTGAAGTTTTACGACCGCCATATTGGCGTCGCGGTAATCCTCGTTGTTTTCCGCGAAACGTTTTATGAACCACGCTTCCTTTACAAACGATTTTACGACGCGAATCCCCGCAAATGTTTCCTGTACGGTTTCGCTTAACGCGGAATTCGCTTCTTGCGCCCGTTTGAAACGTTTGCCGACCGCCCTGCCGAAAAATATGATCAGCGCCGTTATGAACGGCAGCGGCATCACGGCGAACAGCGCGGTTCCCGCGTCCTGAACAAATATTATTATGATGATGGATAACGCCATCACGCTGCCGTCAAGACCGGCGACGAGTCCCCAGCCTATAGCCATTCTGACAGCGCCAAGGTCGCTCGTTGAACGCGTGATCAGATCCCCGATTTTGTTTTTTTGAAAAAAGTCCCACGAAAGGCCAAGCAGATGGTCGAACAGTTTTTGGCGGAGTTCCGATTCGATGCGGCGCGAGGAGCCGTGAATGAACAGCCGCCAAAGGAAGCGTCCAAAAGAAATTACCGACATAGCGGCAATCATCGCCAGACAGAATTTCAATACGTCAGTCCAGACAAAACTGTCCCGCGAGATCAGGTTGATCGCGTTTTTTGTAAACTGCGGAATCAAAAGCTGCGCCGCGTCAACCGTAAACAAACATATGAAACCGGCGATATACCTGAAGCGGTATTTGTAGAAAAATGGTTTTAAGGTTTTAAATTCGTTTAAAATACAGCTTTCCTTTTTTACGCCGCTCCGTTCATTTTTGTTCCGCGGCTTTTTTCATATCGGCTTCCAGAGTGCTAATCCATCTATCGTACTTTCTTTTGGTCATATCCGCTTCATCGTTCTCATTAAAAATAATATAAATCCGCTGGAGCGCGGACAGAAAGTTGCCCGCCTGCCGTATGTCTTCGTTGCGTTTTGTCGCCAGCATATACCTTGAATGAAGCCGTTCTGCCGCGTCATTCAGCATTTTTTTTACAAAGCGCACATGGTAAAGAAGCGTTTCATAGTCAGGAGAAGCGGGGTCATTGTTTGCCTGCGCTTTTTTAAGATCAAGCAAATTTTTTACGACAGCGGCGCAGTGGCCGTCCATATCGACAAATACCCAGCGCCATTTTGAATTATTGCCGTAAGCCGCCTTCAGCAGTGAAACTGAAAGCCCCAGTTTTCTCGCAATATTGTAACGCTGTTCCAAATTAATCGAATCAAGTTCGGTAAGCCCCGCTTCATATTCGGAAAACGGCGCGTCAACCTTTCCTGTAACGATATTTTCCAAATATATGATCGCCTTTGAAACCGATCTTCTCGCTTCGCTAAGCGCTGTCTCGTCTTTTGCGCCCAGCGTTGTCTGCGCGATTCCGTTCAGCATCAAATAGTTTGACATAATATCAAGCATGCGTTCCGCCAAAAAAAACAATTTCGGCGCCGCTGTCACGGGATCCGCGCGGCACTCAGCAAGGATAACGCCTTCTTTTTTCAGCAATTCCTTGATATTTGCCTGAAACGGCGCGATTTTCTTTTGATAGTACAGCTGTTTGTCTTGTCCGTTATTTTTTATCATCGGCCCGCTCCGTATTTGTCCAGCAATTCGCAGGCATGCGCGAGCGCCGTTTCGCCCTTGTCGCCCGAAAGCATCCGCGCTATCTCGTCGCGCCGCTCAGACTGCGAAAGCCGGCTAACGGAGGTAAGCGTCCTGCCGCCTGAATCCCGCTTTTCCACCCTAAGATGGTTCCGCGCCCTGCAAGCTATGACGGCAAGATGGGTAACGCAAAATATTTGTTTTATTCCGCCTATCCGTTGAAGGTACTTGCCGACGGCGATTGCCGCCTCGCCGCCTATGCCCGTGTCAATTTCGTCAAAAATCAGCGTTTCTGTCCTATCTGCGGCGACGTCCTCCGCCGCGGCAAGGGCCGTTTTTATCGCCAGCATCACGCGGGAAAGTTCGCCGCCCGACGCGACAAGCCGCAGTTCCCGCGCGTTTTCGCCCTTGTTGGCCGCAATCAGAAATTCAACATCGTCCGCCCCCCACGGGCCGCAGACAATATTCGCCTGCCTGCCGGGGTCGGTCCCCTTCTGCCGCACATTTACCCAAAAAACCGCTCCCGGCATACCGAGACTGCCCAAGATGCCGCTTATGCGTCCGGCAAGCCGTTCTGCGGCGGCCTTGCGCCTGGCGGTAAGGGCGGCGGCGCGGCGGGCAATATCCTTTTCCAGCGCGACTATCGCCGCCCGTTGCCGTTCGCGATTTTCCTCCGAATCGGAAAGGGACGCGATCTCGGCGGCGGCCTTAGCGCGGTAAGCGAATATCGCTTCCTCCGCTCCCGCATCCTTGTCAGCATACTTCTTTTTGAGCCTGCGAATCAGCGCGAGCCGTTCTTCGACCTCCTCCGCGCGGGCAGGATCGAAGCTAAGCGAATCGCGGTACGACCGGAGTTCGCCGGACATATCCTCAGCCTCGTAGTAAAGAGAATCCAAGCGCCGCTGTATCGGGGAAAGCTCCGCGTCGAAGGCTGCGGCGGCGTCTATCCCGGCCCGCGCCTTTCTGGCAAGACTCAAGACGGACTGTTCGCTGTCAAAAAGAGCCGCCGCCGCCGATTCCACGCCGGCTGAAAGTTTTTCAAACGCCGCAAGCCGCGCCGATTCGGCTTCAAGGTCGCGACTTTCGCCGCTTTTCAAACGCGCTTTGTCGATTTCATCAATGGAAAACGCCAGCAATTCTGTCCGCGCCGCCCTGTCTCGCTCGGAAACGAGCGAGTTTTCAAGCTCTTTTCGCTTTTCCGCAAGTTCCGTAAACACGCGGTTGAACGCGAACGCTTCTTCCTCAAGGCCGGCAAAGCGGTCAAGACAGCGGCGGTGGCTGTCCTTTTGCAACAATGACTGATGGGCGTGCTGGCCGTGCAGGTCGAACATAAACGACATAAATTCGGCGAGTTCCGGGCGCGACAGCGACGCGTTCTGCATCCAAACCGAACCCCTGCCGGAAGATTTGATGTTGCGGCGCACGGTGACGCTCCCGTCCTCCGCCTCAATATCGCGAGCTGCGAGCCAGTCCAGCGCGTCCCTGTTATTCCTGTCAACGGAAATTACCGCCGACACCGAAGCCTCGTCCGCTCCGGACCGTATGACGGCGGTCTCAGCCTTCGCTCCCAGCAGAAAACTCAACGCGCCCACGATGATCGATTTGCCCGCGCCGGTCTCTCCCGTCAGTATCGTCAAGCCCTCGTCAAACGAGATCGAGAGGCTGTCTATCAGCGCGTAGTTACGTATCGAAAGTTCTTCAAGCATCGCGCCTCCCGTTGCCCGCGCTGACGAAGGCAAGTTTGTTCTGCAAGGCTCTGTAAAAAGTTGAACGGTCGCAGGCCGCAAGCCGCGCCTTGTTCGCGCTCTGCCGTATCATGACGACGTCTCCCGGCTCCAGGGTTTCGGTAACCTGCCCGTCCACCGTGAGCAGAACGCCGCTACCCTGTTCCGGACCGATGTTTATCGTTACCGGACGGCTGGCCGGCAGCACTACGGGGCGGTATAGCAACGTGAACGGGCATATCGGGTTTAAGATGACGGCTTCGATTTCCGGGTCGATTATCGGGCCGCCCGCGGACGCGCTGTAGGCGGTCGAACCCGTGGGGGTCGCCGCTATCAGCCCGTCCGAGCGGTAACTTCCTATGTGCGTGTCTTCCGTCCACGCTTCGAGCCTTATGGTTTTTGCGATGCCGGACGCGGAAATCACCGTGTCATTCAGGCCGGTCAGCGCGAAAACCGTGTCGCCGCCCCGCTCCACCCGCACATCAAGCATCAAACGCTCGGAAATCGACAGTTTCCCGTCAATCAGTTCCGTGAAAACGGCCAGCCAGCGGGACGGATGCACGGACGCGATAAAGCCCAGCGTCCCCAGGTTTAGGGGTATGATCGGAACGCCCCACGCCGCCACTGTCCGGGCGGCAAACAGCACTGTCCCGTCCCCGCCCAAACTGAACGCGGCGTCAAAACCGGCGTTTTCTATGCGCCCACCGTTAAACGAGTATTCGTCGACCGCGTATCCGCGCCTGTCGAGCGTCTCCCGTATCTCGGCCGCAAGCGCTATCGAAGCCGGCTTATGCTCGTTGACGATTAACAGAACCTTCACGACGCCCCTTCGTTTTCGCGGATAATCATGCTTTTTTATAGCAGAATATAATAAAAAATTAAACCCGCCGGCGGGTTTAACGC
>JAIRSQ010000169.1 GCA_031255395.1 Spirochaetaceae bacterium
AAACGGCGAGACCGTTAATGGGTGACTTTGGGGTATTCTATGCGGGAGTGGTAGAAGCTGACAAGGATGCGGACAAAACTTTGCTTTATAGTTTCCATGTCGCGGAAGGTCAGGGCGGATTCTGCCAACTGGCCGCTCTCATACTTGTCTTTGAACAGGTCGTCGATAAACTTTTCGAGGCGGGCAACCGTGGGCTTTTCGAGTGTACGGCTTGCCGCTTCTGTAACATCGGCAAGCATGACCACGGCGGACTCGCGGGAGTGCGGCGGATTTCCCGGATAGCAGAAATCCTCCATATTAACCTGTCCCTCCTTTTCAAGCGCCGCATTGTAGAACCATTTTATCAGCGAATTGCCGTGATGTTCCGAGATGATGTTGATAACCTCGGTTGGCAGCCCTATGGCCCGCGCCTTCTCCACGCCCAGTTTGACATGGCTCCGGATTACAGTGGCGGAAAGACGGGGGGTCAACTCATTATGCTTGTTGTAAAGTTTCTGGTTTTCGACAAAGTATTCGGGATGGTCTATCTTGCCGATGTCGTGGTAGCAAGCGCCCACGCGCGCCAGCAACGCCCGCGCTCCTATCTCGTTGCAGGCGGCTTCGGAAAGCGAGGCGACCATCATTGAGTGGCTGTATGTCCCCGGCGCGGCGTTTTCCAGTTTTATCAGTACCGGAGCGCCTGTATCGAGCAACTCTATCAACCTGAACGTGGTCGCAATGTGAAGAGCGTTTTCTATTATAGGCAGTATGCCTAAAACCAGCATCCCGGAGGCAAGCCCGTTTACGGCGGCCCAGAACAGTATGAACGGGCAGAATCTGACTGGACACCCCCGTATCAGCAGTATCGAAAACGCCGTAACAACGTTAACCGCCGCGATCGCCGCTCCGGCCTTTAACATGTCCGAGCGACGGCGGGCGTTTCGCGCCGCCAGCGCGCCCGCCGCGCCGGAAGCCGTCCCCATCAGGTACGAATAGATGTCTATCGCCCCGGCCAGCAGCGCGCCTGTCGGCAGAATCAGCGCGATTATCATTCCTACGCGGCGGTCAATGGAGATCGAGACGAGCATCACTGTGAGCGCTCCGGGCAGAACGATAGAAGCGGGCATATAGCCGTCGAACAGGGTTTTGTCTCTGATGAAATATGCCGCGACAAAGTAACAGGCGCCGAGCATCGACAGCAGAATCACTTCCGTTTCCGTCCGGCGGCGGTTCCGCCAGCCGCTCAGCCTTCTGCCGGTAAAAAGTATTACAAACACAAAGAACAGCAGGAACATAATAGCCCGCCCGGCAATAACGCCGGCATCCGTCTCGCCGTCCGCAAGAAACAGTCCCGCCGAAACAATGAACGAAAGGACAAGCGCCATCGCCTGTTTTATCTTTGCGTTGGTCAATTTTACGGCGTTCCTTAAGGCTTTTACCGCCTTTTCGACTAGGAATTTTTGTTTTTCATCGCCGGTTTTCTTCGTCATATGCCCGTATTATCTCTTTTTTATGAGCGGTTTTCTTGCCGCGTCCGCGTGTCTTGCCAATCCCTGCCGGCCCGACACGAAAGCAAACGTCCTACTCCAATATACCCCGCGCAGGCGCGCTAGGACACTTTGTTAAAACCGCGCGGAAACCTCCTCTCCGTTTACCTGTCATCCATCGAATTGACAATTCGGGCATTGCCCTGCCTGAGTTGTAACGCGTCTTGATTCGAGGGATATATCGCGAGCGCTTTATCCAGCCACGGTTTTACATTGTCCGGCTGTTTAAGGCGGTTATAAGCGTAAGCCAGCGAATAGTAGACATTGAAATAATCGTCCTTTTCGAGATCGTACTTGCCGGAAAGTATATCCTGCATCTCGTTTATGCCCTTTCTTACATTGCTGAAGGGGGCAGGAGCGTAGACCCAGCGGGCCGCTATCATATAGGCGCAGGCAGCGTTCCGCGGGTTGTATCCCAGCCCTTTGTTAGCGTAAGATGCCACCTTGGAGCCGTTAGCTATCACCCACGCGGTCGATTTTAGCGTGCAGAGCTGGCTCATGTTATCGGCCATCATACGGTAACCATCCGCCGTAGGGTTTGCTTTTACCGAAGCGGCGGCATAATCAAGCCCGCTCTGATAACGAGCGGCAGCCTCCGTGCCGTTGTTTTCATTTTGATAGGCTTTGCCAATCAAATACTCGCAGAATGAGAGCGCGTTGGAAAGTTCCGTGCCGCTCAATTCGCCCTTTATCCGCTCTTCAACATCGTTTCCAAGCCGCGCCAGAGAAGCGGCGTCTCCTGAACACATATAAACTTCGTCCCGAAACCGCGCTACCTGGTCGGGCAGGCTTTGGGCAAAAATAACCGCCGTGTTGAGACATAACCCAAGCGCCATCGCTGTTTTCAACATCGTTTCAATTTACCATAAAACGGACGTGTTGAAAAGCCTGAAACGTCGCAACCGGCAATCTTGCATTTGACGGAAACGCTGTCGATAACATTTGGAGAAAGGAGGGAGGGGGCATCACGGCGTTCCGACAGGCGCAATTACGAGGGCGGCGAGCGTGGCAAGACCGTAATTGCGCGGCGGCATGGCAAAGCAATGACGACCATAGGGGCCTGACCCTAAGGCCGCCCGGACGACTCTCATCCTTCAAATCGCCAATTCATTGCTCATTGTTAATTATTCATTCCTCTTGCAACCCAAGAAAAACTGTTGTAAGCTGGGCGTGTTCCAAAACTGATTGACAGCGCGCTAAACGCGCGCTGTTTTGAGCTTGGCAGAGCAGGCCAAAACAAGGTTTTTTAGGGGGTTTTTATGGGTATTGTTGAAAGCAGGCAGGATTCGAGACTTATTTTATCAACGGACGTGCGTTTGGACGCTGTATCCGCGCCGCAACTTGCGGAAAAGCTGGAACATATCGCGCTCACTGATAGAACCGTTAAGTTGCTTGTGATTGATATGTCAAAAACAATCTATCTATCCAGCCTGGGGTTGCGCGTTCTGTTGCAAGGCTTAAAAGTAATGAAAAGCGTAGGCGGCAATATGTTGATACAGAACATAAACTCTCAAATTCGTCCGGTTTTTGAGATGACGGGACTGATGGAACTTATGGTGCGGGAAGAAAAATTGATTATCCTAAGAAAAGACGAGGCTAGAACGGGTATAACGCTGTCTTTGGCGGGAAAACTTACAGACGAAACAGCCAATCAATTTGAGGCGGAAATAAACCGAATCGCTGATAAGTATGCGGATATATATTTGGACTGCTCTGATTTAAAGTTTATATCTAATGACGGTTTCAAAGCGTTGAAGGCTGTACGCGATCGCGTATCAAAGAACAAGGACGGGATTTTGACGCTGGTGAATTTTCCTGAAAGCATGAAGCGGTTGCTAGCGGTCGAAAAACTTGATGAATTGCTTTACCTTTCACCAGTGAGCGTAAAAGCGGAGAGCGGCAAGGTGTTTTTTTCTCTAGCCGGCAACGTAGACGATTTGGCCGCGCCCGCGTTACGCAAACACTTGGAACAAATTCTGAAAAATAAGAAGGTCAAAGAAATATATTTTTATCTGGGAAGCCTGAACACCGTGTCCAAACAAATCATAATAACGTTTGTTGAACTGTGGGACGAGCTGGTCAAAACCGGAATAGCCGTAAAATTAACTCCTGTAAATCCTGACGCAGCCGGATGAGGACGCTGCATGAAAGCCGCCTTTAGCACGCCGGCACTGAACATATTTGAAGCCTGCCGGCGGGCAAAATTGGAACTCAATGGCAATAGAGGACGGACGAAGTGAATGAAACTGCCGATAGAGAAATGAACGAGTTTATCGCGCCGACTCACCAAGGCGCTTCCAAAGATTCGCCTCCTGCCGTCCGTATTCCTGAGTCATCGGCGGCAAGCGATTCCGGTAAAAATGGCGATACGGAGAATAAAGCGCATGGAGCGTACATAAAAATCCAGGCCAACAGCGGCAACTTAAACTATCTGTCGGATTGGCTTAGCGGAGCGTTGCGCGGCCATAACTGCCCGGAAGCGATTTCCAATCAGATAATGTTGGTAAACGAAGAGATTTTTATCAATATCGCGTCTTACGCTTATCCCGTAACGGGCGGCAATGTAACGGCGCGTATCGGCAAAAAAGGAAAACTGCTCGCGCTACAGTACGAGGACGAGGGCGTTCCGTTTAATCCTCTGGAAATGCCCGCGCCTGAAATGAATGTGCCGCTGGAAGAACGCAAGATAGGCGGGCTCGGCATCTTTCTTGTCCGCCAAATTATGGACGAGGTTAAATACGAGCGCGTAAACAATAAAAACAAGCTAACCCTGTACAAGATTATCTCTTAAACCCGCGCTCCTCCGGCATAAATCGGCGTTCAGTCAAATCCCCGCTGCCGTCCGTAAAGGCTTTCGTACACGTCAAAGTACGAGGCATAAGAGTCCTTGGATTTTGCGAGCGCTCCGAGCCGGGAAAGTCCGTATACCGCGCGGGGATCGCCGCAACGCGCCTTTCGATAAGCCTTTTCGTCCCGCGCCGCGACATAGTCACGCGCGGCGGAGGGAGTATCGTATTCAAACCCCCACAAAAGCGAGGCGACGGAATGTTTTTTGGAGCCGGACGGGATAACAAAGTCCGCCGCGCGGACTATCGCGATGCCTTCCGGCAGAACGCCGTTCAACTGCCGCATAAAGTCGCCGCCCGAAAACGGGCGTTCCGTATCGACGGACGCTATTTCGCACAAAGCGCGTACGCCGAGCGACAGCGGGGCGGCAAAGTCAAGGCGGGGCAGCGGGTTAAAGCCCGCCGTATACAGCACGGGTATTCCGGCTCGGAGAAACGCCATCGAAAACGCTTCGACAAGGGCAAGGTGTGGAAGAAAAACCGCCTTGCCCTCCTTTGAAAACGAAAACAGTATCCGGTAAGTGTCGGGGTCCCTGCCGCAGGCCGGCGGTGGCGCTTTGCTTTGCGGAAAAACGCCGTCAGCCTTTGCCACGTTTTCGGCGACACTGAGTTCGCCTCCGCACACGCCGCAACGTTCCGCGCAGTCCTTACGGCACACGCCGCCCGCCGTATACCTGCGGGCGTCCGCGTGTTCACGCGCAAGATATTTAGCCGACACCCCCGAAGAAACGGTATCCCAGGCGAAAGCGGCACCCGCGTCCCTTTCGCCTGTTACCCGCTTCACATAATCCCCGTGCCGGCTTAAAACGTCCCGCCAGATGTCCTCCCGAAAGCGGTCGCTCCACGCGTCCAGACGGCAGCCGGACAGGTACGCCTCCTCGATAATGATGCCCGCTTCCCCGTCCCCGCGCGCTATGACGCCCTCAACCTGAGCCATGAACGGGTCATGAACGCTCACCTTGTGCCCCTGCCTCTTTAGCGCGTCCCTGATACGGCGCAGGGCGGAGCGAGCCTCTTCCTCGCCAGTCTGCGCGCTCCATTGGAACGGCGTATGCGGTTTGGGCACAAAAACGCCGGCGTTTACCGAAAACTTTAGCTTTGTCCGCGCCGACAGTTCTTCGACAAACGCGATTATCGCCTCGTCTTCGGAGGTTTCCCCGCCCTGCCATCCGGCCGCCGGAAGCCCGATCATAAAGTACAGTTTTGCGGAACGCCAGCCGTTTTTCCGCGCCGCTATCATGGCCGCCGCGACGGAGTCCATGCTTATATCCTTGTTCAGCGAGGCCTGCCAGTCCGCCAGCGGCGTTTCTACCGCAAACGTCAGGCCGCTCTTTCGCACCCGCGATATTTTTTCTAGCAACGGCAGAGAAAACGTTGAAACGTGGAGGGACGGCAGTTGGAAGGAGACACGCGCTCCGCCGAATTTCGCGTCGAGCGCGTCGACAAGGTTTTCGATATTCCGGTAATCGCCGCTTGAAAGCGAGGAAAGGCTTATCTCGCGGAAGCCGGCTTTTTCCACGCACTCGGCGGCCTCGCTGACGACCGCGGCGCAGTCCTTCTGCCTCATCGGGCGGTACCAGATTCCCGCGTGGCAAAAACGGCAGCCGTTAGGACAGCCTCGCATGATCTCGACAACGCCATGATGCTGCGTTATCCTCATGCTCGGAACCGGAAAAACGGGCGCGGGAGACCTCCGTGACGGGAATCCGCCGTCTACCGCGCGGACAGCCTTTTCTTTCCCGTTAACCCAGACGGACGGGTGGAGCACCATCATATTTATTAGCTCTCTCCTCGACGCGCCGCCCTCTTTGGCGCGGGCAAGCCGTTCGGCCAACGTAAAAAACTCATCCTCAGCCTCTCCTATCCAGAACGCGTCGATAAAGCGCGCGTAGGGCAGCGGATTCGAGACGCACGGGCCGCCCGCTATCACAACGGGACTCTCGTCCCCCCGGTCGCCGCCCAACAGCGGTATGCGGGCAGCGTCCATTATCGCCAGCGCGGAAGTTATGCCCAGTTCATAGCCCAGTGTGAACATCAGCATATCGCAGTCGCGGAGCGCGATGCCGGTATCGAGCGCGTACAGAGGTATGCCATGTTCTTTGAGCAGCGTTTCAAAGTCGGGAGCGGGGGCGAACGCGCGGTCGCATGATATGCCGGGCAGAGCGTTCAGGCGGTTGTACAGTATACGGAGCGCCTGATTCGACATTCCGATTTCGTACAGATCGGGGAACGCTATCACCGTTTGAAACGGAGCGTCCCGTTTCGCCAGCGTGCCGTACTCCCCGCCCGTGTATCGGGCAGGTCTTTCGACTGTCAGCAGCAACGGCCCCAAGTCCGTTAACGGGTTTATATGCCTTGACATTTAATACTGGAAGCGCCTTATATGAACGCTAAGGGCAAGCCCCACGCCCATCATCGCGGTGATAAGAGACGATCCGCCGTAAGACATAAAGAGGAGCGGTATTCCCGTTATCGGCATCACTCCCATAGTCATTCCCACGTTTATCATAAAATGAAACACATACATTCCGGCAAAACCGGCAACAATATAGCGCCCGAACGTGTCAGCGGTTGTCCTCATTATCCTTACCATGCGCAGTATCAGCAGCATAAACAGCATAAATACCATGACACCGCCCAAAAATCCCCATTCCTCGGAGTATATCGAAAAGATGAAATCCGTGCTCTGCTGCGGCAGAAAGCGGTAATGGCTTTGCGTGCCTTGCAGGTAGCCCTTGCCGAGTATGCCGCCGGAACCTATCGCCGTTACGGACTGTATGATGTTCCAGCCGGAACCGCGCGGATCAATATTGGGATCTAGAAAAACTATCAGGCGCATTATTTGATACGGCTTTAACACCTTTTGTCCGCCGTATGATATGCCAAGCGATAAAATTGTTATGAGCGCGCAGTAAGCTATCCAGTAAAAATATTTTTTTTTGTAACGGATAAAGCCGAACAGCGCAAGCAAAAAAATCATGGACAGCGCGGCTGTCGCTATCAAAATGAAGTTCTTGTTAGACAGCATCGACAGCAATCGGAATGTTTTTCCAAGAATATGCGTCTGCCAGAGCGGAAGTACCATGAGCAACCCGGAAAGCGCCAGCGTCATTAGCAAAAAAACGATGTACCGCATAGAAATGCCGGAGACAAACGTCATCGTAAGAAGTATCGCGATGAATACCAGCGATGTGCCGAAATCCGGCTGAAGCAGGATTATCAGCATGGGCGCAAAAACGATCAGGCATGAAACGATAAAACGCCATGCGTCGTTCCTGCTGTTTTTCGTGCTGTCCAGAAAACGCGCCAAAAAGATGATGGTCGTTAATTTTGCAAATTCCGAAGGCTGCACGCCGAACGAAGCGACTCCTATCCACGCACGCGCTCCGTTCACCACGCGCCCGAACAGGCAGGTATAGACGAGCAACGCGAGCGTCCCAAGATACATGTATGTCAGCGCGTGATATAGGCGGCGGTAATTAAACAGCGCCACCGCAATCGCTATGACAAGGCCGGCGGAGCCCCAAAAAATCTGCCGGGCATACTCGTTGGAAACCGACACGCCGAAAGATGTAACTCCGGACGAATAGATGAACAGTATCCCGAACACGGTGAGCAAAACCGCCGATAAAAGCAGCGGGTAGTCTATCTCGGAGAGCAAATTAATTTTCATCCCCCCCCCCCCCGTGTTTCTTGTTATCGTTTTTCACGTGTCGTCCGCTAATCTCTGCGCGCCGTCTGCGGCATCAAGTATTGAAAATTAAGGGCGGCAACCGCTTCCTCGTAGGTTTGATTCGCGAAGATGCCTTGAAAAATTATCGCGGAAGCGTACGGCGCCCACCATTCCCACGGATTCGCCGCCTCGACTATTACCGACACGACTATCTGTTCTTCGGGATTATCGCTGTCGTACGGGGCGTAGGCGGCGAACCATGAATGCCAGCGGTCAACCAGCCCAACCTCGCTCGTTCCCGTTTTTCCGGCAATCTCGACGGTCTTGATGTTCACCGGAAACCGCGCCGTGCCGGCGCTTATCACCGAGCGCATATTTGCGCGGACGGTTGCCAGTATTCCGGGGTCAATATCGGTTTCGCGCAGTATCTCACGCTGCGTTATTTCCTCAATCATGCCGCTTACAGGATCGCGAACCTCTTTCAGGATGTGAGGTTTGTATATCACGCCGTTATTCACGACCATAGCCACCATGTTAGCCATTTGAAGCGGCGTTACCAGCGTAAAACCCTGCCCGATAGATATATTCATCGTGTCGCCGCCCTGCCATCTCTCGCGCAGCCGGCGTTCCTTCCATTGCGGCGTAGGAACAAATCCCGCTACCTCGCCCGGTATGTCTATGCCGGTCATCTCTCCGAATCCGTAATCCTTCGCATAGGAAACGATTCGCTCGACGCCGAGATTGTCACGGCCTACCACCCAAAAATAGATGTCGCAGGACTGGGCGAGCGCCTGCTGCAAATTGACCCGGCCGTGCCCGGGGCGGCGTATATGGCAGCGCCAAAGCCTGTCGCCATAGATCATCTCGCCTAAACAGTCGACAGTTTTTTCAGCCGGGAACGCGTCCTCGACCAAGATTCCTGTCGTCATGACGACCTTGAAGGTCGATCCGGGCGGATAGCCGGATTGTATCGCCCTGTTAATCAGCGGTTTGTTAGCGTCGTTTACAAGAAGCTGGTATTCCGCGCCGGAATCGTTGCTGTTAAAAATGCCCGGGTTGTACCACGGGTACGAGACCATCGCCAAAACCTCTCCGGAGGACGGACGCAACACTACTACGGAGCCGATTCGTTTGCCAAGTGCCTTTTCGGAAAGCGTCTGAATCCCGTTGTCTATCGTCAGAATCAGATTTTTCCCGCTTTCCGGCGCTTCGCGGATTATTTCGCGGTTGCTGGCGAGCCGTCCGCGCACGTCGACTGTCCGCGTCTCGCGCCCCTCCCTGCCGCGTAAAAGTTCGTCGTACTGCCGCTCTATGCCCGCCTTGCCGATTATGTCTCCCTGCTTATATCCGCGGTTGTACAGCACGGTGAGTTCGTCGCCGGTTATATCGCCAACATAGCCTATGACATGGGAAAGGCTGCCGGTGTCGCTGTAATTCCGCACCGGTTTCGACTGCCACGACACGCCGGGCAGCGTGTCAAGATTTTCGGCGATAACGGCTATCATGCCGTACGGAATGTTGGATGCTATCTCGACAGGCCGGTACAGATGGTAGTATTCGGGCGGCAGCTTCTTTGCTAGCTGCTCGCTGGGAACATCCAAGATTTCCGCCAGGCGGTTTAACAGGACGGGTATATTGTCCCGATTGACTTCCGCCGGCGCCACCAGCACGGCAAACGAATCGGTGTTATACACGACGGGCCGTTCATACTTGCGGTCGAAAATCTCGCCGCGCTGGGCCGGCAGCGTCGCGGTTCTTTTGGAAATATCGTCCGCCCGCGAGCGGTAAATATCGCCGTTCAGTATCTGCATCGCAAAAAGCCGCCCCGTATACAGCACGAAAAGAACGATAAACACTGTCTGCGTTACCGCGATGCGCTTTAGCGGCTTTTCGTTGTTTTTCCCGTCAGTTTCCCGGTTATCCACAAGCGTCTCCGCGCGTTTAGGTTCGCCCCCAAGTCCGCAACCCGTCCGTAAAGGAGGCGTTCTGTCTTGCATATTATCCGATTTCCGGCTTTTATTCCACCCGCTCGCGCCCGCCGCGAGCGGATTTCAGCCTCTTTTTCGACGCTACGGCGAATTAGCAATGAGGTAATGAAGGAAGGAGTAAAAAGGATGAGGTATGGTCGCCCGCCATTTAGAGTCTAGGGCAGCTCCGCCTGTGAAGCGGGCGGCATGGAAGGAGCGGACTTCATGGGAACAAAAACCTCCACAGGGCGAAGCAAGCCGGCGCGAGCAATGAGGCGCCGATTGAGGGCTTGTGAGGCATCAGGGCGGCCTTCGTTGGGGTCAGGCCCCTCGGCGGACGTCATTGCAAACCCGTAAGGGCGAAGCAATACAGCCGACTAATTAGGAATGAAGGATGAGGATTGGGGTTTGGGAATAGTCCGGGCGAGGGGGTTGCAAGTGAGTTTTGCGAGGAGGCAGGAGCCGCCGTCATTGCGGGGCGGCGAGCGCGGGCGGAGTCCGCCCGTTGCCGCTTGCGGGCAGAGTCGCGGAGAAGGGGTTTCGCGTCGTTTTTGCCGCCGAAAGGCCGGGTTTCGCGGGGTTAGGCGGGAGGAGAGGCAGCTTTGTAGGGGATTTTGGCGGGTTTCCCCGGAAGGGGTCTGACCCTGGCCTTTGCTTTCCCCGACAGAGATCCGCCCCCTCCCCTCGCCAACGAAAGTTCCGTCTTCTCCTCGTCCGCGACAGCCTCCGTCAGGCGTTCCGCCCCTTCAGGCGGAGCACCTTCCATAATTCTCGACCGGTACCGGTCGCCCCAGATATGCCCAGTCCAGCCGTTCAGCAGGTTGTACCTCACGGCAAACGTCTGCTTTAGCCACTGCATTATCCGCGGCAACCGGAACCCGTCCGCAGGCTTGACGCAAAAGACGAGCAGGTCGTCTTTCAGACACAGTCCGCGAATCTCAAAATCGAAACGCGCCGCCGTATCTTCCAAAACCCGGGCGAAAAGTTTCAGAGCCCGTCTTGACTGAAACAACGGTTTCCGGTTGTTTACGGCCGTGCGGATTTCATACCACGCGCCCTGTTTAAGTTCTCTTAAAGTTCTCATGCATACTTATGGCGA
>JAIRSQ010000129.1 GCA_031255395.1 Spirochaetaceae bacterium
AGGAGCGGGGTCCCGCGAAAAAAGAAGATATAGCCGGTGCAAATCTGGCTTATGAGTTTGTTTTTCGACATCTTTCCCAGCGCGAGAAAGAGACTCCCCACAAGCCCTGCGGTAACCGCTACGATGGTCAACGATATGGTGACACGGGCTCCGTCGAGTAACGCCGGAACCCAGCCTATCATTCTTGTAATGATTTCCATTACAGCCTTATTTTACGGACGAAACCAGATCCATGTGGAAGATATCGTTAGATATTTTCTGCAAGGTTCCATCGGCAAACATTTCTTCAAGCGCCTTGTTCAGTTCGGTCGTAAGCGCATCGTTTCCTTTTTTCAGCGCTATACCGAATTGTTCGTCAGCGGGGCCCTGCCATGCAAACTTAAAGGCATCCGGGTCCCTGTCCAGGTATTCAAACGCGACAAGGCTGTCGACAACGATGACATCGACACGTCCCAGCTTCATCTCGTCGAAACAGTTCATCACCTTGTCATATTCAAACGCCTCAAACTTGACACCGGATTCGGCGATTTTTGTCGCATAAATGTCTGCCGTTGTTTCCGCCTGATAGGTTACGCGGTAACCGGCAATGTCCTCAGGCTTCGTGATGGTTATCGGAGAGTTTTTTGTCACGACAATCGTCATCGCGTTCCCAATGTAAGGCCGCGTGAAATTGAGAGTTTCACTCCGTTCAGGCGTGATCGTCACAGATGACATTATACAGTCGTACTTGTCCGTCTGAACACCGGCAAAAATCCCGTCCCACGCCGTATCGACAAATTCAGCCTTTAACCCCAGTTTCTCGGCAAGCGCCTTGCCCATCTCGACATCAAACCCAGCCGGAGTTACGCCGTCTTCCGCATAGTATTCAAGCGGCGGATAGCCTATCTCCATCCCCACCATGAGGACGCCCGGCTTGATCGTAAGCCCGCCCGCTTCCTTTTGCGGGCCGGCAAAAACGCCAGAAACACACACACACGCCGCGAGCAAAACTCCCGCCATCTTCCTGTAACACATACACTCCTCCTGTAAGCCGGCATCAAATACCTCATACACCGGTCATAATAGTTTTACGGAAACCACGGCCTAAACATTTTTATACTCAGAAATTTCCGCTGTAAGATAGTTTATCATAACGCCGCGATTTGTAAAAGCATCCGGCAAAGCAGAGCCAGCATTGCGAGGAATAAAGGCGGCCCATTGACAAATTATACGGTATCCGGTAGCTTGTTATTATTATGACCCCTTCGTCTAGTGGTCAGGACACCGGGTTTTCATCCCGGCAACACGGGTTCGACTCCCGTAGGGGTTATTTAATGGAAATCTCCCCAGCGTTTGCCAGTTTCCACGCTGACGCGCAGGGGAACGGCCAGTTTGGCGGCCTTTTCCATCACGGAGCGCACCAGTTGAGCAATTTCCTCCGCCTCGTCCTGCGGTCCTTCAAGAATCAGTTCATCGTGTACCTGCAATAGCATCTGCCAGAAACGGCCATCTTCGCGGCCTTCGTTCAGCGCGGCAAGCGCTTTGTCGATGTCGATCATGGCCCGTTTTACGATGTCGGCGGCTGTCCCCTGTATAGGCGTGTTTACGGCGACGCGCTCGGCTGCGGCCTTTTCTGTCTTGTTTGAAGAGTTTATCGTCGGTATAAGGCGTCGCCGCCCGAAAAGCGTAGACACATAGCCGTTATTTTCCGCCCCTTCGATGATGCCGGCAAGCAGAGCCTTGACGCCGCTGTATGTCTTGAAGTACGCGTCTATGAACTGGGCGGCATCCGCGCGGCTTATTCCAAGCTCGTCAGCGAGCCTGAACGCGCTCATGCCGTACATAACGCCAAAATTTATCACTTTGGCCACGCGCCTCTGCGATGAATTGACGTTATCCTCGCTTACGCCGAACACCCCCGCCGCAGTCCTGGCATGGATGTCTTTGCCTTCGTTGAAAGCCGTCGTGAGCGCAGCGTCTTTTGAAAGATGCGCCAGCACGACCAACTCGATTTGACTATAGTCGGCGGAGATCAGCGTCATTCCGGGCGAGGCTACAAAAGCCCCGCGGATGCGCCTGCCTTCTTCGTCCCTTACAGGAATGTTCTGCAAGTTGGGCTCGCGGCTTGAAAGCCGTCCTGTCGCCGTGCCGTTTTGGATAAAGCTCGTGTGCACGCGCCCGTTTGTGTCAGCGATAGCGGGCAGAACGTCGACATAGGTGGATTTTAGTTTGCTAAGCGCGCGGTGGCGCAAAATGAGGTCCGGGACGGCGTCCGAGCGCGCAAGCTCGGCGAGCACGGCCACGTCTGTTGAGTATCCCGTTTTCGTCTTCTTGCCAGGTTTAAGCCCTCGTTCTTCGAAAAGAACATGTTGCAACTGCTTGGGTGAAGAGAGGTTGAACTCATGGCCCACAATTTTCCATGTTTCTGACTGTATGCGCTCAATGTCCGCCCCCAGTTCCGCTCCGTAATCCCGCAACGCGGCGCTTTCTATCATTATTCCAGCCCGCTCCATTTCGGCCAGAATCGGGACGAGCGGCATTTCCAGCGAGTGAAACAGTTCCCATACACCAGCTTCCTTCAATTTTTTATCGTAAAAAGCCTTGATCCTCAAACAGAGATCCGCTGACTCCGCCGAGTAGCGGGAGGCGGTTTCTAACGGCGTCTCACGGAACAATCCGCCCTTAGGCACGACCGAATCGTAGCTTGTCGCGTCATAATTCAAATAATCGCGGGCGACTGAAAATAGAGAATAGTTCGACCTCTCAGGCCCGCATAGCCACGCCGCTATCATCGTGTCGTATATCGAGCATTTCCAACGGGGAAGCCCCCACGCCCTCGAGACTTCGTAGTCGCGCTTGGCGTTATGAGCTATCAGCGTGATGGCGGGATCATCCAGCAACGGCGCGACCAGCGCGCGGACGGCATCCTGCGGCAGACAGCGTTTGTCCCGCGACGCGGAGGCCGGCCCGTGAGGCACGAGCGGCACATAGACAGCGCTGCCCGTTTTCACTGCCAGAGACAGTCCGTCAAGTTTTGTCCGCCATGTGTCCGGCGTGTCCGTATTAAAGCTGAGGGCGAAGCGGCCCTGCTTGCGGGCGACGTCTATGATCTCTTCCAGTTCCCGCAAATCGAGTACCGCTTTGTACGCCCCCGCCCTTTTCTTGCGAGCGGGAGCGGCGCTGCCGGAAACCGCAGTGACGGCTTCGGGCTTTATGGCAGGCATCTTTCCGCCCGTAAGTTCCTTCGCCAGAGACGGAATGCTTTCGCGGATAAGGAATGCCGCCCCGGCCCCGCGGTCTATATTTTCGATATTCAGGTCCGATACGCTGTCGAACGGCAACGGCACATCGTCCCGCAACGTAATCAAATTTCTGGAAAGATAGGCGTCTTCCTTTCTTTCCGCCAGTTTTTTTGCCAGAATGCCCTCGATAGAGGCAATATTTTGATATATTTCGTCCAAAGAACCGTAGCGAGCCAGCAGTTTTACGGCGGTTTTTTCGCCCACGCCCTTAACGCCGGGCACATTGTCCGAACTGTCCCCCGTCAATGACAGCAGATCGAGTATTTTTTCGGGAGGAACGCCCCATTCCGCGGATACTTCTTCCCGTCCCATAGCCTCGTAAGGCAGTTTCGTATGCTGCTGGGAACCCGTCCCGGCACCTGCCTTAGACGGCCTAAGCTGTATAACATTATCGCCGACAAGCTGCAACAAATCCTTATCGGATGAAACAATATAGCACGGGTGCCGTTCCTTCCCGCATTTTTTTACCAGCGTAGCGATTATATCGTCCGCCTCGAAGCCGTCAACCTTCAATATGGGGATTTTCAGCGTTTCGAGAAATTCTTCCACAAGCGAAACCTGCGCGTGCAGGTCGTCCGGCGCCTTCTGCCGCTGCGCCTTGTACTGCGGAAATTGCCGGTGGCGGAACGTGGGCGTGCGCGAATCGAAGACAGCGGCAAGGAAGCGTACCCCGTCCCCGTTTCCTTCCAGCAGAGAGATCAGCGTCCGGACAAAGCCAAACAGCGCCGACATATTCTTGCCGTCTTTGTTCCGCAACGGGCGCGAGATGAAAGCGAAGTATGAGCGGTAAATCAGCGTGTAAGCGTCTATAAGATACAGAGCGTCAGGCGTATTCATTATTATACCACCATCTCGCCATCGTTAATGATGATTTTGCCGCTCTCGCATTGGCCGCGGAACCAGTCCATAAAGTCTTTTATGGCAGCGTCAGCGTCTTTTTTCAGAACCGGCCCCATGAAGCTCAATTCGTCGTTCACTTCTGAACGGCGGCGGGCGGAGATATTGGAAAGTATTTTTTCGGCGAAGACATCGTTTCGTCCTTTTACGAGGAGGGCTATGTCGCGAACGTTCATCCGTTGCAGTTTTTCCTGAATCGGCTTGTCCGCGGCCTTTGCCACATCGTCAGCCGTGTACAGCCGCTCCCTTAATCTGCCTCCGAGGTCCGCGTCCTCGTCGGACAGCGAACGTAGCAACTGGTCGCCGAACGAAACGGAGGCGTGTTTAAGGATGGCCGCCAGCGCGCCCATGCCGTCTACATCGCTCGCCGTCTCGCCGCCAATTTTTCGAGCCTTCTCGCGCAGGGCCGCAGCCGTTTTTTCAAGCGCTTCTGGCGATATTTTGCCAAGCCGTCCGATGCGGCGCACCGTTTCCAGCCTCCATTCAGGATCCGCGCAATTTAGCGTTCGCGCCGCAAGTTTGGGTTCTATCCTCGAAAGTATCACCGCGCCGACAGACGGCAGTTCGTCCTTTAACAGCGTGAATATCTGCTCGCCGGAAAAATCCTCCAGAAAACTGAAAACCGTCTCCTTAGTTTCCGGAATGGAGCGGCGCAGTAACGCCTCGCCTTTTTCCGGGCCGAATGCAGCGTACAGCAACTTTCGAGCCTCGTCCGGTCCGCCGGCAGCGACTCCGCCGCCTGAAACCGCGAGCAATCCCTCAAATTCAGCAAATATTTCCGCCGCTTCGTCTTTCGTAACGCCCTTTATTTCGGCTATTTCCCGTGTAACGCTCTCGACAAGGTCTTCTTCAAGGTTGGCAAGCACCTTGGCGGCCTGTTCCGGCCCTATCAGTATCAGGAATTTTGCGGCTTTTTGCGCCCGTTTCCGGCTTTCCCTGTCGCCGAGGGCCGTTCCGTCCGCGCTCTTGGCGCGTTCCGGCACTCTGGCGATAGCTTCAGCCTTCGCGCGCCAGTCATCATCCTCCGACTTTCCGTCCCCTCCGGCGGTTCCCCGCTTCCGCTTCCCGTCCAAGTCCATCGCTTATTCTAGCAAATTTCCGCGCAAGAGGTTAAGTGTCAAGGAGCCAAATGAGAGATGAACTGCCGATTGACGGGTGCGAATCGTCCTTGTATTTTATATTACCGCTTACTTTTCTGTACGCCTTATGGGGTAATATCCGCATTTTTCATATTTTTCGCTTGCAGATTAAAGCAAAACGGCGAGTCTGCGCCATAAGTATGCATGAGAACTTTGAGGGAACTTAAACAGGGCGTATGGTATGAAGTCCGCACGGCTATCAACAACCGGAAACCTTTGTTCCAGTCGCGTCA
>JAIRSQ010000144.1 GCA_031255395.1 Spirochaetaceae bacterium
CGGCAGGCGCTCTGGGACTGCCGGTTTTTGCCGGAGCGTCGGGCGGACTAGTCCGTTTCATAGGGCCGACTGGCGGTTTTTTTGCGGGCTATCTCTTAAGCGCCGTTCTTGCCGGACTCATCGCCGGAACGCCGCGCGTCGGAAGAGACACGCCGGTCTGGCGGCTCGCCATAGCCGGCTTCGCGGGCATGCTGATAGTGTACGTTCCGGGCATCCTGCGGTTAAAGGCCGTATTGCAGGCCTCGTGGATTGAGGCGTTTGTGGCAGGTTTTACGCCGTTCATAGCTGGCGACGCGATAAAGGCCCTGATAGCCGTAGCGGCGGCGCGCGGACTGCGTAAAGGCGCGGCTAAAGCGCTCAATGGATAGCCGCTCGCTCTTTTCCGTAAGACGGCTTTCAAAAACGTTTCCTTCAGGACGCGTCGCACTTTCATGTGTCGACCTTGAAGTCGCTAGGGGGGAATTCATTGTGATCGCGGGCGCGAACGGGTCGGGCAAAACGGTTCTGGTAAAGATCATGGCCGGCCTTATGGACGCGTCTTCGGGCGAAGTGTTTTTTGAAGGAAAGCCGCTTTCACAGGCGGCGGACGCGTTGCGCGTGTCGGCGGGGCTTGTTTTTCAGGACGCGGACGCGCAAATAATCGGAGAAACCGTGGCGGAAGACGCGAGCTTTGGTCCAAAAAACCTAAAATTGCCTCAAGACGCCGTAAAAGAACAGGTTTTAGCCGCGTTAAAAGCCGTCGGCCTCGAAGAAAAAGCGGATTTCCCCGCCCGTTCCCTCTCCGGTGGCGAAAAAAGGCGGCTTGCGGTTGCCGGAATCCTCGCCATGGGCTGCAAAACGGTGATAATGGACGAGCCTTTTGCGAACATGGACTGGCCGGGCGTACGCTCCGTGCTACAAATCGCCGCGAAACTTAAAAGCGACGGCAAAACCGTGATCATGCTTACGCACGAACTTGAAAAAACTCTTGCCCTTGCGGACAGGCTTGCGGTAATCTGCGGCGGGCGCGTAGTTCTTGACGGTACGCCGCGCGAGACGCTGGACAATCTTAAACCGGAATACGGAGTGCGGGATCCGCGCTGTTCGTATCGCGCTGTGGAAGACTGCTCATGGCTGTAGGCGCGCCTTTTTCGTACAGAGCGAAGTGCTCTCTACTGCACCGCGTTCCCGCTACGGTAAAACTTCTCTGCCTTCCGGCGTTTACGGCGGCGGCATTCATAGAAAATCCGGCAAAATTTCCCGCATATTCCGTCGCGCTGAGCATCCTGCTGGCTGCCGGGGCGATTGTCGCGGGGCTAAACTCCGCCGCGCTGTTGCGCGGCGGGCGGCTCGTAGCGGCTATGGGGCTGTTCGCCGCGCTGGGCAGGTCGCTTGACTTTTTGCCGGAGCCGGTTTTCAGCGCGGACGGCTTCCTTAGCGGCCTGATGTTTGCATGGGGCATGACGCTGTCATTTTGCGCGGCGTCGTTGTTTTATGCCGTAACAACGGCGTCGGAAATACGGGCGGCCGTCATCGGAGCCGAGCGCGCGCTGCTCCGTCCCGCGGCGGCTCTGCTTAAGAACTCGAATAGCCCATGCCTGCGAAAACTGCGCCGCGCCGCGCTTCGTCCGCGGGCGGGGCTTGCCCTGGGCCTGATGCTGGGCTTCCTGCCGCTCTTCTTTGCCGAATGGGAAACGTTGCAAACCGCCAGTCGCGCCCGCGCCGGGAAAAAAGGCGTCTCGGAAATAAAACTCCTTGTCCCGCTTGCCGTAAGCCGCATGACGGACAGGGCGCTCGAAACCGCCGTCGCGCTGGAAGCTCGCGGCGCGCTGCTATAACCCTCCGGCAGGCTTGCAATCCGTAGCGCGTTGCGGCCGCACGGCTTGCGCTAATCGGGGATAACGCGATACAGTTAGGTTGAGGCAAATAGAATGGATATAGGCGGCCAGTTGACGAGGACGCTCCAGATAAGGACGCTCTTCAGCATAACAATAGCGGGGCACAATATACCCGTAACCGAGACAGTGGTTGTATCGTGGGTTGTCATGGCGATACTGATAGTCGGTTCGCTGATACTCACGCGGAATTTGCAGCGGATACCGAAAGGGGCGCAGACCATTCTCGAAGCGGGCGTTGAGTTTCTGAATAGCTTTTCGAAGCGGCAGTTCGGCAGACTTGCGAATGTATTCGGCCCGTACATCGGGTCAATTTTCCTGTTTCTGCTCGCGGCTAACATCCTGCCCGCGATAACGCCGGTCTACGCGCTGGGCTTCCCGCCCGCTTTCGATATAAAACCGCCCACTAGGGACATCAATATGTGCGCGGCGTTTGCGATAATGACGGTGGCGCTGATGCTTCTAAGCGGGCTAATCGTGCGCCGTCCGTCCGGTTGGTGCCGGAAACTGCTAGAGCCCGTCCCGATGATGCTGCCGTTCAACCTGCTGGAGTATATCATAAGGCCGCTCTCGCTCTGTTTGCGGTTGTTCGGGAATATGCTGGGCGGCTTTATCATCATGTCCCTAAT
>JAIRSQ010000146.1 GCA_031255395.1 Spirochaetaceae bacterium
CATCGCAAGGCGTTACGGCAAAGCGCGTATAGCCGGCATCGCGGCAAATTTCGGCTGTCTTTCTGGCAAAATGCCCGACATTCCGGTCATAAGGCGGCTTTTCGACACCGCCGCCGCGATGCCATGTGAAAACGGCCTGCCGACGCCAATCGTGTCTATTGGCGGCACCGTGGCGTACAACCTGTTCGCGTCGGGGGCACTGAACGGCGCTGCCTCGGAGTTGCGTATGGGCGAGGGCATATTTCTGGGTTACGACTCCTCGTCGGGATGTCCGTTGGAAGGCTTTAACCGGGATGCATTTACACTGTACGGCGAAATTATCGAAATCCGTGAAAAAACGATCGCGTCCGTCGAAGGGGCAGGGCACACGGCCTTTGGCGGGGATGCCGCGCCGCGCAAAACCGGACGCCGACGTTGCGCCGTGCTGGACTTTGGCCTGCTAGTGGCATCCATGTACGACCTTGAGCCGCTCGATAAGGCTGTGGAAACGGCAGGCCAAACCTATGACTTTACGATAGCCGACATCACAGAAAGCCGCGAAACTTACAGGACAGGCGGCTTTATCCCGTTCCGCGTCATGTATGCGGCCTCGGCCCGCGCCTTTTTGAACCCGTATGTGCGGCGCGTGTTGACGTAACATCCCCGAAAATCTATTTATAAATGCGGACTCCAATGCCGGCGATAACACCGGTACGTTTAGGGTATTGTTCCGTGTCAATACTGTGATAAGGATGAGAGGCACCGTCATTTGGGCTTCCGTCAATATCTGTCCAATATGAAAAAACCATGCCCGCTTCAAAAGATATTTCTAACGGCAATTTACTAAGACGGTGCGTGATGTTTCCCTTGATTATATGAAACCACTGGTACGCCCCGTCGTGCAGAAAGAATTTACGCAGACGGCGGTCATCACTTCTGTCGTTTCCTGTAAGTTCCGACAGATAGGAACTGCCGTCAACCGCTCGCCCGCCATAATCGGCGCCGTGCCGTATCATCTGGAATTTGGCGTTTACCCGTGTACCTCCCGTGAGCATGGTTTGAAACCGTAACTTTATCTCATCGGAATTTGGCGGCAGATAGTAGCCAAGACCGTATCCATGATTTGTATACGCCTCCTCCATTGGGACGGGATACCAGGGGACGTCTGTCTTTTGGTGAGTGTAACAATAGGGTTCAATTTTTGTATAGCTAATATCCAATGACGCAAACGGCAGCATGGGCAACAAAATATCCAGACCGCACTGCCATGCGTACATTTCCCGGTCAAGTATAAAAAAGTTTTTTTCAAAATTCATTTCGTCAATGAAGAACGAACCCCATACAAAGCCAAGCCCGTTTTTCTTCAGTTTTAGGTTTCCGAAAAAACCAACGTTGTCAAAATCGCCTATATTGTTTTGATATAGCACATTGTCTATCAGCGGAAAAAGATATCCAAGCTCGAACCGTTTGGGCCAAACCAAGGTTGTGCCAAAATCAATATGAAAAAAACCGGCAAAGTCAAAATTTACCAATGAAACCGAAAAAGCGTTTTGAAATGTTTTTGATGACACGTTTATACCGTTCGCGTCGAAATATTCAAGTATTCCGGTAAGGCTGGAAAAACCAAACCATTGAAAGGGCTGAAATGATAATTCAAAACCAAAAAACGGTTGGGCGGCTTCGTTTAGCACAAGACTGCTACCTTGGTTCATGGCCGCCCATTCCCGTCTTTTTCTGCCCAAACTCCAAAACAGCCTGCTATCAAACATCAGGCCGGATATTTCATATAACGAGCTAAAACCGATTGAAGCGGTGTCAGGCCAACCGCTTGGTCCGTCTGAGTCCAGTTCATTAATTGGAAAGACAAAGCCGTCCCAGCGCCCGCTATAGGCGTATGGGAAATATGACAGCGGGCTTCCGTATATATCGGCGTTTTCATTCCCGCCAACTTTGTATTGGTACTTTCCCAAATATGGGCGCTTGGCAGATAACAGACCTACACCGATTTCAAAGGAATATGAAAAAGCATTTCCCACATCACCCCTGATGCGGGCGTCCAACCACATATCGAATCCGCCATAAAATTCGTTTTGTTCAAAATAGGCCGCGCCAGAACCGCTCAACCGGGAAGAAACGCCGATTTCAGCGGAGAATTTTGTTCCGTTACCTGTCTCGGTCCGAGCTTCTAATATCCCGCGGGACAAATCAAAACCGCTGTATGTCTCGGCATGGATAAATACCGGCAAAGAACCCGTTATCAATATCAATATCGAAATAAACCTGGTTAGATTAGCAAAACGAAATTGAATAGGGGGGGGGGGGCTGCGCGGACGACCCGAAAACTGTCTTCATGCTGGATATTCTACATGAGCCGGGGGTAGAACGTCAAGAGGAAATAAGAGCGGGAGTTATGAGTCGTCCGGGGGATGGGGCATGGGGGCGCTTCTCAAACGTAGCGGGAAAGGCTTATCTTATTACAAAGGAGATCCTAAATGTTCAAGAAAAGCCTGTTTGTTTACAGTTTTTTGGCCGCCGTTTTGGGACGGGCCTACTGTTACGACGCCGCGCCCTACGGCGAAAATCTTTTTTTGCTAGGGTATCCGGACTTTGTTTCCAGCGCCGCTTCGACGGCGGGAGGCGGACTGTTTGACGCGGGGCCGCATTCAATAAACATAAATCCCGCGCTGACGGCTCCGTTACAGCGGGTAGCGGCGGAACTGGGCGGCTCAATTCTGATAACGAAAGAAGACGCGGGTTCGGCCTTCCATGCGGGCGCGCTGTTTCCAAGCCGCTGGGGGGTATGGACAGGCGGTCTGGACGCGTCGTTTATTCCGGTGCCCATGTCTCCGCCGGGCAACGTCATAAGCGCGCGGTTCGGCTGGGCGCGGGACATCGCGGAAAACCTGTACATTGGAAGCTCCGTTTTCTTGGGCGGCCTGTTCAGATATAAAAACGATTTTGCGGCGGGATTCGATATAGGATTCGTATACAAGCTGGGAAACTTGGGATTTTTGAAGGACGCGCGAACGTCCGCCGCTCTTGTCAACATCGGCAAGACTTTTTCCAACGATATTTTCAAAAATTTTCCGGGCATGTTCACGCCAAAGGGCGGTTTCGCCGCGACTCTGTTTGAATCCGGCAATTTTGCCGCCGGATTTTCCTTCGACGTCTCGCTCCCTTCCTTCCAAAACGCTATACTGGGTTTTGGACTGGATTTCAGCGTATTGAAAATGATAGTAATTTCAGCGGGCTGGGATATGAGTATCCGGGAATTGGCGGACAATCTCGGGCCGCATACTCCGTTTGTCGGCGTGACGTTCAAACTTACAAAAAATACAAGTTCCTCCGATATTCTGATGAAACGCGGCTGGGACAAGACGGACATTGACATTTCCGGCGTATACCAGCGTCTGCATGACGAGACCAGCTTTTTCTCCGCGGGCGTTTCGGCGCATTTCGGCGCCATAGACAAAACTCCGCCCGTTATTGAAATAGGCGAGGCTGAATGAACATTTACCGCCGCGAATAAAGCGGCCGCCGGAAGGAATTAAATGAGAGGGGACCAGAATATGAAAAGACTGCCCGCTGTTACAGTTCTGCTGTTGTGTTTTTCGTTTGTAGCGCCGTTCGCAAACGGGGCCGAAACGCAGACCCCGGCGGAAATTTACATATCGCCTAACAATGACGGCGTTAAAGACACGATGACCGTTCCGTTCCGCATAACGGATAAGCGCTATATTGCGGAATGGCGGCTAATAATAACCGACGAAGACGGCGCCGTCGTTCGCGTGATAGCTAACAAGGATACCCGTCCGTCAAGCCTTACATTTAAGGAATTCTGGCGTTTGATAACGACGCCGAAACAAAGCGTGGCGATTCCTGAAGCCGTGGTCTGGGACGGGACGCTGGATTCGGGGTCGACAGCGCCTGACGGCAGATACTTCTACTCGATAGAGGCGGCGGACGACAACGGCAATGTTTCCCGCTCCGAAAAACGGGCGGTGGTTGTTGACTGCGCTCTGCCCGCGATAGAGCTTGTCCAGCCTTCCGCCTCGGACAAGTTTTTTGGCGAGGGAGCAAAATCATCGATACGGATACAGCAGACAGGCTCGCTGGAAGATCTGTGGACAGCGTCTGTCTCCGATACGGCCGATAACGTTGTGCGTTCATGGCGGCTCGCCGGCACCGAACCTGTCAATATTACATGGGACGGACGCGACGGCAGCGGGATTCCCGTTCCTGACGGCGTTTATTCGTACACGATACGAAGCGTTGACCGGGCCGGCAACGTTTCGCCGGCGGCGCGTATATCCAACATCGTGTATTCGGGCGACAAACCGGTAACCGGCATGGCCATCAGCGGCAGCCGTTACTTCTCGCCGGACACGAGTCTTTCGTCCGTTCCGCAGTCCGCGGAACAAGCCGACCGCCGTATAAAGACAATAACGCTGTCCCCGTCGATTCCCGCCCCTTCCGCCGGAAATTCGTTGCAGAGCTGGCGGGTCGAGGTGGTAGATTCCCTTGCGCAGGTAAAAAGGGTTTACAGCGGCGGCAGCGCAGTGCCCGCCAGCATCGTCTTTGAAGGATTTGACGATTCCGGGAGGCCGCTGGGCGAGGGAACGTACAGGGCGCGGCTCACCGCCTCGTACCTGAACGGCTATATTACTCCCGAAAGGCTGTCTCCCGCCTTCATTTTAGACAGAACAAAACCGGAGGCGCGGCTTAGCATGGACGACAATATTCTTTCGCCGAACGGAGACGGCGACAAGGACACCGTCCTCCTTCACCAGATACTCTCCCGTGAAGATACGCCGTGGCGCGGAGAGATCGTGAACGGACAGGGCGCCGTGGTGCGCGGCTTCGACCTTGGCGGCAGGCCGGCGTCGGAGATCGCGTGGAACGGACTCTCGGATTCCGGCACGCTGTGCCCGGACGGAGACTATACATACCGCGTGCAATGCGCCGATCTTGCCGGAAATTACGCTTCCGTAACCTCGCTTCCGTTCACGCTTGATAACAGCGCGACAGAACTGATCCTTTCGGCATCGCCCGAAGCGTTTTCCCCGAACGGGGACGGCGTTCAGGATTCCGTAAGGTTTAGCCTGGCTTCCAAGTCGGAAAGCGGCGTTGTCCAATACCGGCTCGACATAACGGATCAGGCGGGGAATACCTTGCGCTCATTCGCCGGAAACGGCAGTCCGCCCTCTTCCATCGTTTGGGACGGCAGGACGGACGGCGGCGCGGCGGCCCCGGACGGGTTTTATTACGCCAAGCTTAGCGCGACCGCGCGGAACGGCAATGTTTCAAACGTTTCCGCTGGGCCGCTTACGCTCGACACAATGCCGCCAAAGGCGGTTGTCAACGCGCCGTACCTGCTCTTCGACCCGGAGCCGGATTCAGAGCGAAAGACAGTCCCGCTCGCGATAGCGACAGACCCGGAAAAGCTGTGGACAGGTGCCATACTGCCGGAAGGGGCGCGGCAGGGTACCGCTCCCGTAAGAAATTTTGTATGGTACGACGGCGCGGCGCCGTCGTTTGAATGGGACGGCACGGACGATTCCGGGAACGTCGTGCCGGACGGAGTTTACCGCTTTACGCTGTCGGCCCGGGACCCGGCGGGCAACCGCGTAGAGGTCGAGCTTGCCGGCCTAACGGTGGACACCCGGCCTGTCCGCGCTTGGATAACTACGCTGCACGAAACGATAGCGCCCAACGGAAACAAAACAAAGTCCCAAGTGTTTGACATAACGTCAACGCCTGCGGACGGAGTGAGCGGCTGGTCGTTCAAGATACTTAACGCTGAAGAAGCGGCAAGCGGAACGGCGGGCAGGGCGGTCATGGAATGGAGCGGCCAGGACGGGAATGTCCCGACAAAATTCGAATGGGACGGCAGACTGCAAGGCGGCGCGGCGGCGGACGGCGTTTTTATCGGCGTTCTGGAAACCTCGTATTACAGGGGCAGGCGCGTACGCACGGAAAGCCCCGCCTTCGTATGCTCCGCCCAGCCGCCGGTAATATCGGCTTCGGCGAGCCCCGAATTCTTTAGCCCGGACAACGACGGCACGGACGACGACGCGTTCATATCGCTGAAAGCGTTCTCGTACCTGCCTTTTGACAACTGGAGTTTCGATGTGTTTGACCCGCAGGGACGCAATGTTTTCTGGAGCGCGTCCGGCAAATCGCAGATTACGCGGCAACTCGTCTGGGACGGCAGGTCGAAAACGGGCGAACTGGTTCAGTCAGCGATGGATTATCCTTACGCGTTCACAGTTACGGATGTCGAAGGGCAGAGGTCTAGCGTAACCGGCCTGCTTCGCGTTGACGTGCTGGTAGTTCGGGACGGAGACCATCTCAAGATGCAGGTTCCGGCGATAATATTCCGCGCCGACCACGCCGACTTTGTTTCAAAGGCCCAAGACCCGGCGCAGGGGCTGGAACAGTCCGTCATCGACAACAATATGCGCGTGCTTAGGCGTATAGCCCAAATCCTTAACAAGTTCAAGGATTATACCGTCGTGATCGAAGGCCACGCGCACAATATGTCCGGCACGGAGGCCGAAGAGACAAGCAC
>JAIRSQ010000196.1 GCA_031255395.1 Spirochaetaceae bacterium
CCGTTATCCATGCCGTCCGGCAGGAACGGGCTGCGCCAGTAAGCCTGCTGTACGCGGGGACGCATTATCACGCGGCCCCGCCTGAACGGGCCGCCCTCCGCCGTCCGTGTCGTAGACACGTTGGCGATGTTGTCCGCTATCACGTCCGTCCGCAGACGTTCTGCCGTCATACCGGAAGACGCGATGTTTATCGAATTAAATAATCCCATGTGTTACCCCGCTAATTTCTTAAAACGCTGGTTACCTGGCTGAATTCAAACGCCGTAGCCTGCGACAGCAGGTAGTACATCAGTTGGTTTTCGACAAGACGCTGGACTTCCTGTTCCGCGTCAACATTGTTGCCGTTGTTTTTGGAGGTGCTGACATAATCCAGCACACGGCGCGGCTTTACCTCGCGCCAGTCTAACGGATTCCAGTTTGAAATATGACGCGGGTCGCTCCGCGCCAGTTCGATTACAGGTCTTTGTTTCTCGCTGTCTAGCGCCCGTTTCAGCTCACTTTCAAAGTTAAGCTCGCTGCGTTTGAAGTTAGGCACTTCCGCATTGGCAAGATTGTTCGCCAGCACATCGCGCCGTATCGTCTGCGCGTCAAGGGCGCGGTGCAACAGATCAACGGTCTTTGAAAAATTATTCATAACTAATAGCCTCCCAACTATCAGTATCGGTAAATCCGACAACGGGCTTTAAGGTTCCGGTTGCCGGACATGCGCCGCAAAACTACCGGAGCGGCCTTTCGTTCGCAATGACGGGTGCGACCAAATTCCCCGTGAACTATAAAATATACCGCCCCAAATCCTGATCCTGCGTTATGTCCGTAAGACGCTCGTCAACGAATTCCGGCGTTATCGCTATTTTTGCCGGAGATATGTCGGGAGCGTCGAAAGAAATTTTTTCGAGCAGTGTCTCCATTATCGTGTGCAACCGGCGCGCCCCGATATTCTCAAGACGGGCGTTCACGTCAGCCGCGAACGCCGCAAGCCTGTCAATCGCCTCCGGCGTGAACTCCAGTTCGACCTCTTCCGTGGCCAGCAGGTCGATGTACTGCTTGGTTAAGGAATTCTTGGGCTCGGTAAGGATGCGCAAAAACTCTTCTTTGCCAAGCGATTCTAGCTCCACCCGCAACGGGAAGCGCCCCTGCAATTCCGGGATAAGGTCGGACGGCTTGCTTATGTTGAAAGCGCCGGCCGCGATAAAGAGGACGTGGCTCGTGTCGACAGAGCCCCACTTTGTGTTGACGGTCGCGCCTTCGATTATCGGCAGAATGTCGCGCTGGACGCCCTCGCGGGAAACGTCGTGTCCGCCGCCCCTGTCGCCCTTCACCGCCACCTTGTCAATCTCGTCGATGAAGATGATGCCCGTCTCCTGCACGCGGCGGCGGGCTTCCTCGGTAACGCGGTCGGCGTCAATCAGTTTTTCAGCCTCTTCGTTTATAAGGATTTCGCGGGCGCGTTTTACGGTCAGCACCTTGCGTTTCTTGTTGCCGCCAAAGAGACCCGCGATACCGGACAGGCTCGACTCGATCTCCTCAAAGCCGCCGCCCATCATGCTGAAAGACGGCATCGGTATCTCCTGACTGACGGCAAGTTCGACCTTCTTGTCCTCGAACTTGCCTTCGCGGAGCATAGCGCGGAACTTTTCCCGCGTGCTGTCCAGCCTGACTTTTTCGGCGGCTGCGGCGGCCTTCTCTTCTTCTGTAAGCTCTTTTTCGGTCTGTTCAGCCGCCTCTTTGCTACGGGCCTTCTTGCGAACGATGGGGATCCCCACTTGAATGGCCGTTCCCATCATGCTAGGTCCGTTAGAATCGTTGTTGATTGAGAAAGCGCCCATAGGCGTGATGACGGGCTTGGCGTTCGGTTCCGGCTTGTCCTTATCGCGGCGTTTTTTAGCGCCCGATCCGGGCAACAATAGGTCGAGCAACGCTTCCTCGGCGCGCTTGTCCGCGTCCGCCTTTACAGATTCCTGCATCTCTTGCTTGACCATCTGGTAACCGGCTGCCATTAAGTCTCGCACCATCGATTCGACATCTCGTCCGACATAGCCGACCTCCGTATACTTGGTCGCCTCGACCTTTAGGAACGGAGAACCGGCCAGTTTTGCCAGCCTGCGGGCGATTTCGGTCTTGCCGACACCGGTGGGCCCTATCATCAGAATATTTTTGGGCGCAATATCCTCCCGAATCTCCGGATCGAGCTTCAGTCGGCGTATCCTGTTACGCAAAGCGACCGCCACGGCGCGCTTTGCCTTCTCTTGCCCCACGATATACTTATCCAACTCCGCCACGATTTCTTGCGGCGTCAGTTCGTCCAAATTCTTTTTCTTCATGATCTTCCATAATCTTATACATTTTTCAAAATAAGTATAAGGGGGGGGGCCTTTGATTCGGGCGGCTCGCCAGTCTCGATTCGGCAACCTTCATTGCTCATCGCGCGCGTCTTTTGGAAACACAATATCGCTGTCATCAACGAGCCTCCCCGCCGCTTGCGGCAACGAACCTTAACCTTCCCCTGTCGATGCGTTTCAGATTATACACCGTTTACCGACTCCGGTTAACTTTTTCTCGCTCCGTATTGCTCATCGTTTCACTGGTCGTAATGGCTGACACTTGACATTTACGCAAAAAAATGGGAGAGTTTTTAGCGGAATTTAATAACGGCGGGCAATGGCGCAGTTGGTTAGCGTACAAGTCTGGGGGACTTGGGGCCCCCGGTTCGAATCCGGGTTGCCCGAAATTAAGCTCCTTCGAATACCCTTGCCATCGTCCGTCCGGGGGGCCGGACGATGGCTCTTTTTAGCGAAGTTGCGTTTCCGGACGCGACTGAAGACTGCGGCGGCAAGGGCGGTTTAGCCTGCTTCCGGCTTGTCATCCGATGTTGCGAGTTGCTTTATCGTCAGCGCGGCAGCGTCTTTGAGCGATGCGACAGACTGCCTTTTCAGCACGGCAAGGCGGAATATTGCGGCTTCGATTACGCTGTACAGCAATTCGACTGCGGTGCGGACATTGACGTTTTGCAGTTCGCCAGACTTTATGCCGTCAATCACCATAGACGCCAGAATATGACGAACCTTAACCGTGCGCCTGCGTATGCCGTAATCGGCGCTGTTTTTGTCGCATTGGGCTGTTGCCAGTAAATCGCGTATGACATACAGCAGTCTCCTGTTTTCTTCCAAGCGTTCAATTATCAGTATGACTATCCGCGTCAGCTTTTCTACGCTTTTCAGATTTTTGATTTTTCGCACGTTCACCAGATCGCTTTCGACCGCCGTCAGCAACTGCTTGACGCTGTAGTTGAATATTTCATGTTTATTCCTGAAATACGTGTATAGGATCGTTCGCGTTATCCCGGCGCGATCGGCGATTTTCTGAAAAGTCGTGTCCGTAAAACCGGACTCCACAAAAACATCAAGCGCTTTTTCGAGTATCAGCACGCGCCGTTTTTCATGCTGTATGATTATGGACATAGGTTACCATGTGTACGTCAATTTTTTATCTGGCGTCTTTGGTTTCTTGACGGCACCGCCGTAGCTGCCCGTAACGCGTCGCGAAACTTCTTTCCGCCCGCTGCTGCCGTCGTATTCATAAAAATATGTTTCGAGCGCGCCCGACATAAATTTCTTGCCGCGCGCCGCTTTTTCGCCAAAAAAAGTTTCAAAACCCGCGTGCGCGCTCAATACGTTTATTTTCCATGACGGAAAATTTTTTCTTAAAACGGACATTTTGCGGTACAACTCTTCGGCCTTTTCCTTGTCTAGCAGGCGTATCCCGTAAGGCGGGTTCGTAACGATAAAGCCTTCGTCGACTGGAGATTTCGCCTCCTCCATATTTCTAAACCAAAGTTTCGGCGTACAGGCGGGGCGCGGGCAACCGCTAATCATGGAAAGAGCGCGCTCAAGGTTAGCCTTTGCCGTTTCTATGACGGCAGAATCGCCGTCGCTGCCGAAAATCCGCAACGTTCTTGACATGTCGATCCTTTCCGTCAGACTCTGCCGCGCGCTCTTTTCCGCCGCTACGTCCGAAAAAGCCAGACCGGAAACGGCAAAACGCCGTCCAAGCCCGGGTGCGATGTCCCACGCGAAAAGAGCGGCTTCTATTACTATTGTTCCCGACCCGCAGAACGGGTCGTACAGCGGATGTTTCCGCCGCCACAGTGACTGTAGCAACAGTGCCGCCGCCGTGCTTTCCCGTAGCGGAGCGGTTCCCCCCTCCGCGCGGTAACCCCGCCTGAAAAGCGGTTTGCCGCAGAGATCCAGCAGGATTTGAGCCTGGTCCTTTTCGATATAGACTCGCAGAACCGCGGCGTTTTCGTCCGGCAGGCTGTTTTGCCCGTAACGTCCGCAAAGCCTATCCGCCGCCGCCTTGTGAACGACCGCTTGAACGCTGGCTTCGGAAGCGAGCCGCGAATTGTTTGAACGCGCTTTGTCAACGACGAGTCCCGATCCTTTCGGTATGTAATCTTCCCATGAAACGGAGCGGACGCCTTCAAAAAGCGCGTCAAAATCCGCCGCCGGGAAGCGCGCCGCTTCGAGCAACAGCCTGTCAGCGGCGCGTAACGATAACAAAGCGTAGTAAACGCCTGTTAAATCGGTCTCGAACCTCACCTTCCCGAATCCTGAATCTATGACCCGAAAGCCGCGCCCTGTCTCCGCCGCAAGTTTTCGGATTTCGTTCGAGACCAGCTTTTCCGCTCCGCCGGCACACAGGGCAACCGCAACCATCGCTTTATCCGTTTACGCTCTGCCAAAAACATTTGCCAGCCATGTAACAATATTATCCATTGGCGGCGCTCTGTAGCCGGCAATCCATTTAAGCGGATAGATTACGGTTTCCGGGAACAGAATCAGAAGAAAGACAAGAATCGTCTGGAATATATAGTACGGAATGACCGGCGGCAAAAGTTCTTCCATTTTGACTTTTCCGGTCGCGCATGCGACATTAAGCACCGGTCCCACCGGCGGAGATGTCAGCCCCAAGACGTTGGCAAGCGTAAACACGATGCCAAAATATACAAGGTCGATGTTCGCCGCACTTAGCAGGGGCAGCATGATCGGAGTCATAATCAGGATGGTCGGCACAACGTCAACACAGGTTCCCATCAAAATGATAATCACCTGCAACACTATGTTGAGCAGCATCGGATGGGCTACGAGCGGCGCTAGCGATTCTGTAATGACTTGGGGAATCCGCGAAATCGTCAACATATAGGCGGCAACCTGGGCTGTCGCGGCAAGGAACATAACTACCGCAGACATTTTTGCCCCGGATATGAAGGCTTTGAACAGTATCTTCGGCTTGAGTTCGCGATAGATGAAAATGCCGGCGATTAGAGCGTAAACGACAGCCACGACGCCCGCCTCGGTCGCAGTAAAGATGCCGCCCCGAAGCCCGACAAGCACGATGACGGGAAGCAGGAGTGCCCACAGTCCGTCAATGAATATTTTTAATGCCTCGCGGAATGTCGGCTTTGGCTTGTTTGACTTTACCCCGTCTTTTCTGGAGACAACAAACCACACGGCGCACATTATGGCGGTGAGGTACAGAGCCGGAGCTACGCCGCCAAGGAAGAGGGCGTTTATCGAGACACTTGCGGTCGCGCCGTAAATGATCATCGGCACCGACGGCGGCATGATTGGCGCCACGAGGTTCGCGCTCGCCACAAGCCCCGCGGCCTTAGCGCGGTTGTAACCGGAAGCAACCATCATCGGGATGAGTATCGCTCCTAGCGCCGCCGTTGACGCGACAGCCGAACCGACCAGGCTGGCGAAGAGCAGGCAAGCGAAAATCGTAACATAGCCAAGCCCGCCTTTTACCCGCCCGACAAAAATATCGCAAAAATCAATGATACGCTTGGTAAGTCCGCCCTTGTTCATCAACTCGCCCGCGAGCACGAAGAAAGGGAGCGCCATGAGGGTTACGCTGTCCGAACCCTGCATCAATTGCAACGCGATAATCTGAGGGTTTGTCGCGCTTCCGCCCATACAGAGCGCTGTCGCCGCGGCGGAAAACAGAAGTGAAAAAGCTATAGGGACTCCGATAATAATCGAAACAAACAGCGAAACAAGAAAAACAATGGCCAATATTGATAATGACATGACGCCTCCTACTCAACGGTCGCGGGTTCGCCCGAATCGTCCCGAATGGCGATGAGTTCCTGAACTGGCGTTTTGAAAACGAACAAACGCACCAGATTGGACACGGCAATTAACGCGATGGACGCGCCTAGGATAACGCCAAAAAAATGCACGATATGGGCCGGAAAACCGGTGGAAACCCAGCGGTTATTGCTGTTTTGAATCACAAGCCCCCAACTGCCGCGCACCTGAATCACCATAAGCCAGATTATACACGCCTGGATAAGAGTGTAAATCAATTTCCCGGCGGCTTGCGGAACTTTCAGTAGCAGGGTGTCAATCATCAGGTGCCGGTTGTCCCGCATAGCCTCGATAGACCCAAGATAAACCAGAAATATAAAACAAAGCCGGGAAATTTCTTCTGACCAGACAAATCCAATATTGAACACATAGCGGCCTACAACGTTCATGAATACCAGAACTATCATAAGCGCCAAAAACACGGCTATCATTATTTCTATAACTTTGAACAGGGTATTAAGAGTTTTATTCACTTTTTTTCCTTAAATTGCGGTTTGGACGGCATAAAATAACAGAATGCGCGGAAAAAGCCAGACTTTCCCCGCGCATTCCGCATTAGACATCAAAAAAACGTTTTACCGGACGGCTCTTACCTTGTCTGTAAGCGCCTGCGCCCAGTCATTTTCAGAGTAGAGCTTATTCAGAGTGGGCTGAATCGCCTGGATAATTCGATCTCGATCGGCATCCGACACCTGAGTCACCGTAAGGCCGCTCGCCTTGATGGTCTCGCGATCAGCGTCGACGCTCGCGATGTACACGTCCCACGCCCAAATTGCGGCCTCTTTCGCCGCATCGCTAACAATTTTCTGCTGTTCCGACGTGAGTTTGTCATATACGGCGGAATTGACGATAATTTCCATCGTGGCTATAATATGATTGGTTTCCAGCAGGAATTTCTGCACCTCGTTGAGGTGTTCGCTGAGCACCGTAACCATGCCGTTGTCCTGTCCATCAACAACTCCGGTCTGAAGAGCGTTAAAAAGCTCGTTGAGCGGGATAACCTGCGCGCTCGCGCCCAAATCCGTGGCAATGCCAACATGAATCGGGTTCGAAGGCATACGGAATTTTTGCCCCCTGAAATCGTCAACCGTTGTCAGCTTCTTGTTGCTCGTAAAAGTGCGCGCGCT
>JAIRSQ010000198.1 GCA_031255395.1 Spirochaetaceae bacterium
GCCAGCGCGTCCGCAAGCCGGCTGTCGGAAAGCGACAGGATGCGGACGGCAAGCAGGGCGGCGTTCACGCCCCCGTTCAGCGCGACGGCGGCGACCGGCACGCCCGGCGGTGTCTGGACAGTTGAAAGCAACGCGTCAAGGCCGCCCGTCGTGCCGCCTTTGCAGGGGACGCCAATCACAGGCAATGATGTATGTGCGGCGAGCGCGCCGGCCAGATGCGCCGCCATCCCCGCGAACGCGATGATCGCGCCGAAGCCCCTGCCGCCGGCGTTTCTGCCGAACTCCGCCACGGCGTCCGGCGTCCGGTGGGCGCTCATTATACGCGCTTCGTACTCGACATTAAAACTTTTAAGCGTTTCGAAAGCTTTTTCGGCAACCGGCATATCGCTCGCGCTGCCAAGAATTAGTGCCACTTTCATTAAATAACTGTAGCGCTTACGCCGGGACTTAAACAAGGCGGCCCATTACCCGGTCAAAGAGGCTATGCAAAAACAAGCCCGACGCGGCCTTGGCCGTTATTGCGCTTTGCCGTTTTCCTTGCGATAGGCCGCGAATTTTCTGTTTTTAAGGTTTTCAAGCGCTTTTAAGCCGGCTCTCGCGTCAAGCCAGGCCTCACGAGACCGTTCTACGGCAAGCTCGGCGGCTGCGGCTTCTTGCAGAAGCCGCTCCTTTTCGGCGTCCAGCCGCTGTAAATAGTTTTCGTAATCAAGCGCGCGCGACAGGGAATTTCCCTCCGAAAAACGCTCCTCGCCGGCGGATTTTTGGGCGGCGGCGACGGCTTCCAGCCCGTTTTCTATCCGCGAAAGAGCGCTTACCGCGCGTCCCAACTCGATTTTTGCGTCATTTTCAGCGTGGGAACGCAGTTTAAGGATTTTTTCCAGACTAAACGTGAACTTTTTCATGCTTTGGCCGGCTCGCCAGCCATACATTCGCTGTCAGGTATCTCGATGCCCGCTATGCCGCCCAATCGCGACAGCGTTTCGCTCAGCGTAACTTTCTCGTCCGTATCCTGAATCAGAAAATCATCGATTTCTGCGTGTTTGGCGATGGCCGCGTCAATGTCAGGATTCGAGCCCTGCTTGTAAGCGCCCGCGTTGATGATATCTTCGGCCTCGTAATAGTCCGCCATCAGGCGTTTGACGGCGCGGGCGGCCTTTCGGGACGCCGGTCCGGAAACATCGTCCGCAAGACGCGAGACGCTTTGTGACACGTCGACGGCGGGATAATGCCCGCGCGAAGCGAGCCGGCGGGAAAGCACGATGTGAGCGTCCAGCGTCGCCCGCACGTTATCGGAAACAGGCTCGTCCATATCGTCGCCTTCGACAAGCACCGTGTAAAAGGCCGTGATTGAGCCGCGCTCGCTAGTGCCGGCTCGTTCAAGAAGCTTGGGCAGCAGATCGAACACGCTCGGCGGATAGCCGCGGTGGGCAGGACTTTCGCCCCGCGAAAGTCCTATCTCGCGCTGGGCGCGGGCAAACCTAGTTACCGAATCAAAGAGCAACGTTACGTTCATGCCCAAATCGCGAAAATACTCCGCTATAGCTGTGGCCGTGTACGCGCCTTTTAACCGTTCAAGCGCGCTTTTATCGCTTGTGGCCGCAACTATCACAGAACGTTTAAGAGCCTCTTCGCCCAGACTGTTCGCGATAAAATCGTTTAGTTCCCTGCCGCGCTCGCCAATCAGCGCGATCACGTTCATGTCGGAACGGGTGTTTGCGGCTATCATACCCAGAAATGTCGATTTTCCGACTCCTGAACCGGCAAAAATGCCGACACGCTGGCCGCAGCCTACAGCCAAAAGTCCGTCTATCACGCGAATCCCGGTGGCAAGCCGCTTTGTTATCATGGGGCGGGACAACGCGGGCGGAGCGTCCTGAACCGCGGGAACGCGCCGGTTCGCCCCGAAACGTTTCTTGCCATCGACAGGCCGTCCCAGCGCGTCCATCACTCGCCCCAGCATATCGGGCGAACAAGGGATCTCAAGGCGGCTGCCGGAAGCGGTAACGCGCGCTCCCGGCTCTATGCCGTCCGTCGAACCGTAAACCATCAGTTGAACCGTCGCGCCGTTAATACCGATTACCTCGGCAAGCAGTCCGTCGCCGTCCCCTTCGATACGGCAAAGTTCCCCGACAACGGACTGCGGCCCGACGCTCTCCGCGAGCAAACCCTGCACCCGAAACACGCGCCCAACGCACTTTACCGTGCGAGCGTCCCTTACCGCCTCCATGTACTTGGCGAACGGCTTTTCCGTCAACTCGCGCTCCGTTTTGTCTTTAACGGTGAAAGTTCCAGTATCTTGGACTCCAGTTCCGCGAATTGCATCGCTATCCTAGCGTCCACTTCGCCAAAATCAGTCTCTATATAGCAGCCGCCCGGATCCACCGACGAATCTTCGAGCATCCTTATATCGCCCGATCCTTCAAGCAGATTGATAAACTCGTCCAGATACTCTCCCGCAGTTTCCATATCGTCCGTGTTCACTTTAACCGTTATCTTGCCCTTGCCCTTTATCTTTCCAAGCGCCTCTTTTATGTTTTCGACGACAACCTGGCGCTGGCTCTCGGATATGACTTTTACAACTTTTCGGGCTATGAGCAGGGCGATATCTATGATTTCCTGCTCGGCCTGCTCTATGATTTCGAGCCGTTTGTCCTGAAGCCGCTCCATGACGATCCGCGCTCGCGCCACAAGCCGCCTGACTTCGGTCATCCCGGATTCGTAACCGTCCTTGCGACCGCGTTCAAAGCCGTTCGCCGCCGCCGTCTTTTCCGCTTCAGCGGATTTTTCCTCCGAATCAGCCTTGATTTTCTCCGCCTGGGACCGCGCCTCGCTTAGTATCGACTCCGCTTCAGCCTGGGCCGCCTCTTTTTTGCCATTAAGATAGGACTTAAACTTTTCATCCGCTTCCGCCGCCGTCTTTTTAGCGTCGGCCACGATTATTTCCGCTTCGATCCGGGCCGAATTCAGCATGGATTCTTTCTCGGACTCCCAGCGCGCCTTAAAATCATCCGCCTCGCGCTTTAAATCTTCTGCCGTGGGGCCGTTATAAACGGGAATCTCTTCGTGTTCGGCACCGGTGTCTTGCGGCTCGGCCGCTTTGACTGCGTACGGCGCCTCCAGCGAGACTACGGAGCCTGTCCGCACAAGTTCTTCGGGTCTGAAAACCGCTTTAGCCATACCGTTTCCATTGTACCAGAGGCGGGATTGAGAGATAAGAGGCGGATGAAGCGCTCGCTAGTCCGCCGGCAGTCCGGGCACGCGCCGTTTCGCTGTCATGTCCCATTGCGTGGCCAGCATTCCCGCCAGCATTAGCGCAAAACCCAGCAGTATGCCGCGACTTTGCTTTTCTGACAGCAGCAGCATGCCTCCCAATGCGGCGAAAACGCTTTCCATGCAAAGGATGACGGCAGCGTGCGCGGGCGGAGCGTCTCGCTGGGCGACGACTTGCAACGTATACCCGACGCCGACAGACATCGCTCCGCCGTAAAGCACCGGCAGCGCGGCTCCGGCAAGCAACGAAAACCTGAAATCGCGCGCCCCCAGTTCCGCTCCCATGCCGAATCCGGCCCTTCCGGAAAAATCCGACAAGGCCGCCGCCAATGAAAGAATGCCGCAAACTATAAATTGCCCGCAGGCCAGTTTTACCGCGTCCGTTTTTTGTACAAACCTGTCGATCAACAGCACGTGCGCCGACCAAAAAACGCCGCCTATTAGCGTAAGAGCGTCTCCTTTGTTCACGGTTTTAAGATTCACGCCGCCTATGACAAAAAAAAGGCCGGCAAGAGTCAGAGTGGCGGCGGCAAACGTTTGCGAACCGGCCCTCCTTCCAAGAAAAATCCCGAAAACCGGTACCAAAACCACATAAATGCCGGACAAAAAACCGCTGTTGCCCGCAGTGGTCCAGAAAATCCCGGTCTGCTGAAACCCGGCGGCGACAAACAGGCATATACCCAGCGTAACCGGATAGACGGGATTCCCGCTGCCGGTTTTTTCTGCCGGCTCCGCTTGCTTTTTTCCGCGAAAAAAAGCAAGCGGCATTATAATTATCCCGCCCAATAAAAACCTTAGGCCGTTGTATGTGAACGGCCCTATATAATCCATGCCCGCCCGTTGCGCCGTAAACGCAAGCCCCCAAATGCACGCGGTCAGAACCAAAAGCATGTCCGCTTTTATAGCTTTAGCATCCATGCCTTTAGTTTATCCTCATCTTAACAGCAGGGTCTAATACCCGCCATGACGTATAAAAATGAAATCCGGTTGAAAAAGCGTATGCCCAATAATGCGAATCAAAGGCGCGTAAGAGGCAAAGCGCGCCAACGGAGAATCGTGACAGAGGCCTCCTATTGCCGCTTGCGGACGGAATTGCAGAGACGGTTTTTTACGTCGTTTTTGCCGCCAAAAGGCGGGTTTGCGCGGGGTTATGCGGGGGGAGAGGCTGACCGGCATAGAATTTTAGCAGGTTCACCCGGAAGGGGTCTGACCCCAGCCTTTGGTTTCCACGAAAGAGGGCTGCTTATGACCGTCATCTTCCCTGAAACAGGTCTGCCCTCTCCTCCAGCCGGCGAAAGTTCATCGGGCTCCGCGTCAGTTCCGTATCCGCTCAAACTCTCCGCCCCATCAGGCGGTTCGTCTTCCACAATCCTCGACCGGTATCGGTCGCCCCAGATATGCCCCGTCCAGCCGTTCAGCAAGTTATACCTAACGGCAAACGTCTGTTTGAGCCACTGCATAATCCGCGGCAACTGGAACCCGTCCGCTGGCTTGACGCAGAAAACAAGCAAGTCATCCTTCAGACACAGCCCGCGAATTTCAAAATCGAAGCGTTTAGCCGTATCGTCCAAAACCTTGGCGAAAAGCCTCAATGCCTGAAGCGACTGGAACAACGGTTTCCGGTTGTTGACGGACGTGCGGATTTCATACCGCGCTCCCTGTTTAAGTTCTCTTAAATGTCTCATGCATATTTATGGCGCAAATACGCTGTTTTGCTTTTATCCGAAATGAAAAATGTGCGAAACGCATATTTTTACATACGCGAAGCTCGACTCTGCCGCAAGCGATTCCGTTTTTAACTATTTCGCCGTTGCGAAATGTCCCGCTAGTCATTGCGAGCGTAGCAAAGCAATCCATGCTAGCCGTCCTCGCGCTGGATTACTTCATGGCGGAAGCTTTGGCTATCGTGAAATCCGCTCATTCCGTGCCTAAGGTTGAAGTTTTTATTCCCGTGAAAGTCCCTCCTTCCGTGCCGCCTGATTCTCAGGCGGAACTACCCTCGCAACGCAGCCTCCGAAGCGGCCTTTCGGGCTCGCAATGACGACTCTCAGCCGACTCGCAACCCCCACTCAAACCCATTGCTCATTGCTCATTAATTTGCCTGCCCTCCCCCCAGCCTCCCCGTAAACCTCACTTACAAGCATATTCGCCTGGACGACTCGCCAGTTCCCAATCGGCCCCATTACTCATTACTCATTACTCATTACTCATTACTCCTTGCTCCTTGCTCCTTGCTCCTTGCTCATTACTCATTACTCCTTGCTCATTACTCATTCGCTAACAAGCCCTCTCCCCCAGCCGACTCGCAACCCCCACTCGCCAATCCTTTATACTTTGACACGCTCATTGACGAAATCCATTTATGGTGATAGGCTGAATCTGTATACTTCAATGGAAGAAGGTGCGGAACGGGCCGGGGCAACCGGAGGTGTTTCAATTCCTTCACTATAGCGTAACTGTGATTGGGCGCGTTTGCGAAAGCAGGCGCTACGCGAAGCAATAGCCACTGGCGATGGCCGGGAAGGCGCGGCGTTTATGCCCATAAGTCAGGAAACCTTGGTATATGGCGGGCATGGCCCGTGTCAAACTAAGCGTAAACCG
>JAIRSQ010000049.1 GCA_031255395.1 Spirochaetaceae bacterium
TGTCGAGAAGGGAATACAGGCAAATCCAGCCCTAAGCGACATCGGCGGCGGTGAGGGTGAGGATATTCTGGCCTGAGGTGGCCTGCCCGCAATGATGGAAGGCATAGATTTTTTTGCCCTTCCGGTTGGGGGCTTTGGTTTGGCGGGTTTGAGTTTGACCGCCTTGCTTTTGACGAATAGGAGCGCTTGTGTCTGCGCCGGTTTGCTGGGAAGGCGCAGAGCTTACTTTCGGTTTTTGTACCCGGTAATGCTGATGAATTCGTCCGGGATAGCTGATTTTTCTTTCCGCCCGGCTTTCCGGTAGCGGGAACGGACCTGCCTAGTAACGGCTTTTTTTCCTGCGTAGTTAACCCCATTTTGATCTACGATAGATGTAGCTACCGGATAATCTGTCTTAATTCGGGTTGCTTTTTCAAAATGAGGCAACGCGGCGCGGGATAATGATATATACGCTTGAATATAGGCAGTATCACGTTGCGGCACACGGACGGTAAACAATTACATGACTTACTGCTGGCGTCGATACGTCATGTGCGAGGAATGTGAACGCTCGAATGGATTGACACGGACAATCCGAAAGTCTGCCTTCTGAAAGACTGCACGCGGATCATGGATTCGGGAAGGCAGTCTCTCGCTGTCGGGCGTGGCGGAGAGAGGTATAACGGGCGGGAAACTGCAACGTCATTCCGAGGTAACGCTCATCAAAACGATAGAGTACCTGCAGGTAACGGAAGCCGCCCTAAAGACGTTTCTGGGGGATTTCTACGAATGATGGACGACGAGGGTGCCGGCATAGGCGACCGTAGTGGCAACAACGGTTTCTTCTATGGCGGCGGTTTCAGAGACCGCATCGGTACCGGTGACGACGGCGGCGCGGCGGAGTAGCGCTCTTTAATCTGAATCGTCCTTTATCCTAACGTCTTGTTTGGTGTAGACTTGTAGGCGGATGATTTCTTACAAAAACGTAACGAAAAAGTACGGGACGCTGATAGCTGTATCGGATTTTACGCTGGAGATAGAGAGAGGCGGGTTTTTCGGACTGCTGGGACCGAATGGGGCGGGCAAGACGACGCTGTTACGCATGGCCACGACGCTGGCTGCGCCCGATTCCGGCGTTATCAGCATAGACGGCGAGCCTGTCGGCAGGAATTCGACAGTGGCTAAACGGCGGCTTGGGGTTGTGCCCCAGTATTCCAACCTTGAAGGCGAACTGTCCGCGTTGCAAAACCTTGAATACCACGGACGGCTGTACGCCATCCCCTCCGCCTCCATGCGCGCCCGAGCTGCCGAACTTTTGGAATTTGCCGGTCTTGCGGACAGAAAAAACGACAAAGCCAAGACTTTTTCGGGCGGCATGCAGCGCAAACTGATGATAGTAAAGGCTCTGATGCACGAACCGGATATTCTGTTGTTGGACGAAACGACTGTCGGTCTTGACGCCGCGTGGCGCAGGCGGATATGGGATTTGCTGCGGGAACTGCACGGGCAGGGACTCACGATACTGCTCACGACGCACTATCTTGAAGAGGCGCAGGCTCTCTGTTCGCTGGTCGGCGTGATAGACAGGGGAAGGCTGAAACTGACGGGGTCGCCCCGGTCGCTCATCAGCGGGGCGGGCGAGTTTGTCATCGAATATTATGACGGTATCAGGACAGCGCAGCGTTTCTTCAACAGCCGCAGCGAAGCGTTGGCGGAGGCCGCGAAGCTGGGCCGCGAATTCAAGGTGCGCGAAGCGAGTCTTGAGGACGTTTTCATCAAACTGACCCAAAAACATACTGACAATCTGGAGCGGTCGGACGGATTGAGCGTAAAGGCTGGGGCGTAGCATGGAGCAATTTACCGCTATCCTCTGGAAAGAGTGGGCGCTCTTTAGGCGCAGGTTTGCCGACATAACTTTGAGCGCGCTTACGGGTCCGCTACTGTATCTAGTGGCTTTCGGCTGGGGGCTGGGCGGCGCGTTTCAGGCTGACGGGATACCGTACACTTCGTTCGTCATGCCGGGCATAATCGCGATGAACGGCATGACGCAGGGCTTCACCGTGATCGCCAACGACATCAATATGTCCCGCGTCTATCAAAAAACCTTCGAAGCGGTTATGATAAGCCCAGTCAGCATGCCGGTCTTTACGCTTGCCCGCATCACCGCCAACGTATTGCGCTGCCTGTACAACGCCGCTCTCATCATCGCGGCGTCGTTCCTGTTCAGCGCGAACCTGCGTCTTGACTGGTACTTTTTGCTGTTGCTCGCGCTAAACTGTGCCGTCTTTTCCGCCATCGGCTTCATCGCCGGCCTGCTCGTAGATTCTCACGCGGACATGGCCAAAGTGTCAAACTTTATCATAACCCCGATGTCGTTCCTCTGCGGCACGTTCTTCCCGTTGGAACGCTTTCCGCCGCTCCTCCAGAAAATCATCGGCTTTCTGCCGCTCTCGCAGGCGGTAACGGGCATGCGCGCCGGAGCGAAGGCCGGGCCCGTGCCACTGCTCGCGCTGCTGGCATGGCTCGCATTGCTCCTGCCTGCCGCGATAACCCTCTGCAAGCGTTCCGAATAGCCCGCTAGAGACAGGACTTGTACGTGTTAAAACTCTTCCAGCAATTCTTGCCGCTGCATAACGGCGGACGACTCGCCCGCGCGCGATTCGGAAACTATGCCGTCAAAGACATTTTTGTCGATATATTTGACAGTCAACGGACGTTCGATAAAAACGCGTGTAGCGGTGTCCTCCCATTCCGACTGGCGCGGGTTCAGCGCGAGCGGGCCGCCGTATTTGGCGGAAAACGCGGTAAATACCGAATAGTGGTCTATTTTTTCGGTATTCATATCGAAGGCCATAACGAATACCGCGCCGTCTTTGAGTTGAAAAAACGCCCGCTTTATCATGCCCCGTCCCGCGCTATCCACAAGATTCTGGTTTGAATCTGGAAGAAACGATACGTCGCGGTCGCCCCGAAAAACAAACTCATTGTCAGCCGCAAGCGTCGCTTTCAGTTCGTCAAGCCCCATTCCAAGGTTAAAACCGCGAAACGAACGGGGCAATGCCGCCATGCCGGGCGCCAATGCGTCTTCCTGCGCTACAACGGAGCGCGCTAAAAAAAGAAGCGCCGCAAAGAAAGCGAATTGTCTAACGGGCATTTAACGGTATTCGTCCTTGTTAATTTTATCATACATATCGAGTATACGTTCCGACAGCATCATGCAAATTTTTTCTGTTAGACGCATGCCGTCTTTAAGTATCGGCAGATACGCTGTTTGAGCTATAGCCATAAGTTCGCAGTCCGTACGGGCTACAGCGGTTGCAGGGCGCGGCACCGTGTCAACAAGCCCCATTTCGCCAACGATGTCGCCTGGCTTAAGCACGTCAAGAACCGTTTCTTTGTTGTCGGCGATTCTGGTCATCTTAACTGTCCCCTTGCGAATCACATACAGCCCGTTACCGGGCTCGTGCTCAAAGAAAATGACGGAATCTATCGGATACACGCGTGAAATATCCTTGTCATCATAGTCAAATTCTATCCCGGTAGCGTAAGACGCGTATTTATCGACATATTTCTTCGCGCTTTCGACATTTTCGCCTTCGGGACAGTATTTGAGGTACTGTCGGAACGCACAGTAAGCGCTGCGGAATAGGTTGCGTTTCAGGTAGTATTTCCCGAAACCGTAAAGTCGCGCCAAAGGGGACACGGATGCCGGCGTTTCGTACCGCAAAAAATGTTCGTCCAGATAGCGAAGATGAAGCGAAAGCTGCCGCACTATCCGCGTGCTGAGCGGCGGGTGCTGTTCGATAAAGGCGGGGAACTGTTTCTTGGTAATCACCATCAGCGTAACTTCCGTTTCGGCGACGGCGGTAATATGCCCGCGCTCCCGCGCCAACGTCGATTCGACTGAAAACATATCGCCATTGCTCAGAACGCGCCTGCCGTTCGGCACATACATATCTGACCGACTCGAGAGCCGCACCGTTCCGCTGCTAATAGCGTAAAAACATTCATCCGGCCCGTCACCCGTTTCTATTATTACCGCTCCTCGCGGAAAATTCATAATTAGAAAATCTTGCTCCGTGCGCATGATACTCCTGATGAACATTGACCGTCCCCGCAGGCCAGGGGAAAGAAACGCTGATTACTGATCCAGGGCCGAATCGGACGGCCGACCTGCCGCTTAGGAGGCGGCCGCTCTATCCACTGAGCTACTGGACCCGCTCACTCAAATATATTATTTTAAAGTCCTGTTCGTCAATCTTGATACCTTCTTCCCCAAAGCGATACCGCGTTCATCTCGCGTCGTCCGTGAAAAATACTTCCGCGCAAGGGATTGTACAGGGCTGCAAAGCGAAATTGCCTGTCTGCCATGCGTGAAAGCAAAATGTTGACACTGCCGGCGGCAACTTGCCGGCGGTAATTTGCCGATAGCACCGAAGCAATCCAGACAAGACTGTCCCGGCGTTGGATTGCTTTGCCCGCGGGCTCGAAATTACGACCGTCTAGGGGCCTGACCCCAAGGACGACTCGACGGCCTTCAATCGGCAGCGCAATTACTCTCTGTTTATTGCTCATTATTTCCCCCTCTTGACAAAAGTTTTCACAGTTATATAGTATATAAATCCCATGTATTTGATAAGATTAGTCTGTCGAATACAACGTGACTGTTCGCAGTCCCGGCTAAAAACTAAGCCGGGCAGAATTTTTTGGGCTTTAAGGAGATTAATATGGCAAATTTCAAATTTGAAACCCTGCAAGTGCACGCGGGGCAGGAAAACCCGGATCCCGCGACTGACGCGCGGGCGGTTCCTATCTATCAGACGACGTCCTACGTCTTTCCCTCGGCAAAGTCTGGGGCAGGACGTTTCGCGCTTACGGAGGCCGGCAACATATACACCCGCATCATGAACCCCACATGGGACGTTTTTGAGCGGCGTGTCGCGGCTTTGGAAGGAGGCGCGGCGGCTCTGGCCACGGCATCGGGAGCGGCGGCGACCGTTTACGCTATCCAGAACATCACCCGCTCAGGTGACCACATAGTTTCGGACAATCAGATCTATGGCGGCACCTATAATCTGTTCGCCAACACGTTCAAGGATCTCGGCGTCGAGACCTCCTTCGTTGACGGCCATGACCCCAAAAACTTCCTCAACGCGATTAAGCCCAACACCAAGGCGATTTTTTTCGAGACCATCGGTAACCCTAACGCCAGTATAGTTGACATCGAAGCTGTCGCGGCGATCGCGCACAAACGCGGCATCCCTGTCATCGTGGATAATACATTTGCAACGCCCTATCTGTTGCGTCCAATCGAATACGGCGCCGACATCGTTGTTCACAGCGCGACCAAGTTCATGGGCGGACACGGCACGTCAATCGGCGGCGTCATAGTTGACGGCGGCAAGTTCGACTGGGCACAAAACGACAAGTTCCCCGGCCTATCAAAGCCCAACCCCAGCTATCACGACCTTGTTTTTACCGACGCGGCGGGCAGTCTTGCCTACATCATCAAGGCCCGCACAACGCTGCTCCGCGACACCGGCGCCGCGATGTCGCCGTTCAATGCGTTCCTGTTCCTGCAAGGGCTGGAAACGCTTTCGTTGCGTGTCGAGCGGCACGTTGAAAATGCCCTCAAAGCGGTAAATTTCTTGAAAGGCCACCCGCAGGTCGAGAAGGTGAACCATCCGTTGCTCCCGGACCACCGCGATCACGGTTTCTTTAACCGCTACTTCCCGAAAGGCGGCGCGTCAATATTTACGTTTGAATTAAAAGGCGGCGCGGAAAAAGCCAAAACCTTTACCGAAAAATTGAAACTGTTCTCGCTTCTCGCAAACGTAGCGGACGTAAAATCGCTCGTTATACATCCGGCCTCGACCACGCACTCGCAGATGAGCGAGAGCGAACTGCTCGAATCAGGCATAAAACCGAATACGATACGCCTTTCCATCGGAACCGAGCATATTGACGACATCCTAGACGACTTGAAACAGGGGTTTGAAGCCGTAAAATAGCAACGCGATGCCAGAGCGGGCCTCACTGCCGCAAACGCGGGTTTGCGGCAGGGCTGTTATCCAGATTTACGAGTCTTCGCAAGACCGGCAGACCGACGGGCGGCGGTCAGGATGTTCTTTAAGGCGCTGGCGCTCCCGCAATGGGACTGCGTCAGCAAGATTCCTTTCCGCGCCGCCTCGCGCTTGGCTATCTTGACCATCTCGTGCGAAACAGGATTGGTAAAAAGGATGATCATGTCGGGATTCCCGATCAAACTTTCAAGATTCGTCTTTGGTTGCGTAAAAATTTTTGCTTTGCAGGCATATTCCTTGCAAATGTTCCTGTAACGGCATACCATACAGTCGTTTCCGCCTATTATTACAACATTCATAAAAATTTGTCTCCTATAACCTATTAGCTTCTACTAACTTTCATGTTAGCAAGACCTAATAAAAAGGTCAATAGTCCCGCGCGTTGCGGACAATGAGATTTCATGCCGCCTGTTGCGGGATATTTGGAGATTTCACTTTGGAAGCGTTGCGTCTGCGGGGAAAAATGAGCCTCCCCGCCGCAAGCGGCGGGGTATTAAACCTCACTGCGAATAAAAATGATAGGAGTCGAATGTCTTAACAGAATGAAGAACCCGGAAGCAAGTTCCCGGGTTCTTCATTAAAAGGTTCCAGCTTATCATGCCGTTTTCAATGTACTGTGCCTTCTTCGGGAGCGTTATTTGAAACCCAGGCCTCTACCGTGAATATGCTTGCATTCATTCAAAGCCTCGTCCGATTTGAAAGCGTCTTTCGCTTTCAAATCGTCTGTAAGCTTGTCAATCAGACCCTTGGTTACAGAGTCCATTAAGTAAATATGTGAATAAGCGCGTACTGGTTCATCATCATCTACATACAACGTTTCATTTGAAAGCGAATACTTGAACACAATCCGGTCGTTTGCCTGTCTGAACCTGACCGTTAACGCGTGAGGAGAATATTCAACCCACAGTTCAAGACCTTTGTGCGCCTCCTTCACCTCGTCAAGTTTTTGCAGCGTGTACTGTGCCAGTTCCTCTCCCCGTTGTATTCTCTCTGTCAGGCGCTTAACGGAATTGCTGGAGATAAAATCCCAGAGTATTAACGCCGAAAAGCCGTTGCGGGACCCTGAAAACGTGGTATCCGGGGATCCGATATATTCGGGGTTTTCGACAGGCCGCATCTGGTATTTGACCTTGGACATAAAAATGCCGCAGGGCCAGGGGGCGCCTATCCATTTATGGCCGCTCATGCAGATCGAGTGGACTTCGGGGATTTGGAAATCAAACACGGGGAAATCTATATCCCCGATCTTTTCCAGGAAAGGCATATAAGCGGCTCCCAAAGCGCCGTCTACATGCACCCAATAACCGCTTCGGGTGTCGCTCGAACCATCCTTAAGCGCGATTTTACGCTCGTAGAGA
>JAIRSQ010000076.1 GCA_031255395.1 Spirochaetaceae bacterium
TCTATGCCGACACTCTTTACCATAGGCAGGAAAATCGGCGTAAGGAGCAGGAAGTTGACGTTGCTGTCAACGAACATCCCCGTTATAAAGAGGAAGCCCAGCATTATCAGCACGAGGGCTTGCGGGTTGTCCGTGATTCCGAATATCAGGTTGCTGAGCGCGACGGGCAGTTTTACCCATGTGATAGCGTAGCTGAACGGGCCGGACATCGCGATAATCAGCATGATAGCGCCGTTGTCCTTCAGCGTTGTGATAAGCGCTTCCTTGAAATTCTGCCAGTTTAGCTCCTTGTATACGAATTTGCCGATTAAAATCGCGTAAATCACGGCAAACGCGCCCGATTCTGACGGGGTAAACACGCCAAAACGGATACCGACTATCAGGATGACGGGAAAGAGAAGCGCCCATATCGACTCCTTTAAGTTTCCGATGACTTCCGCCACGCTAAGGCGGGGAGCGTCCTTCCTTGGCGGGTCGTACTTGTAGACGCGGGAAGTGATCGACGTGGTCGCCATCAGGAATATCATCATCAGCAGGCCGGGGATAAGGCCGGCGGCGAAGAGACGTCCGATAGAGACCTCGCCGACAAAGCCAAAGATGATAAGCCCCAGACTCGGCGGTATTGTCGCCGTGATGAGCGCCGTAACGCAGTTTACCGCGCAGATATAGCCCTTTTTATAGCCTATCCGCATCATTTCCGGGCCAAGGATGCGCGTCTCCATAGCCGCGTCCGCAGTCGCCGAACCTGAGACCCCGCCCATCAGCGTGCTCATCACGACGCTTATCTGGGCTGTGCCGCCGTACATCCGGCGCGTCAGCAGCCGGGCAAGACCGAGCAGCCGGTCGGTGATTCCAGACACGTTCATCAGATTTCCCGCGAAGATGAAGAACGGCACTGCCAAAAACGCGAAAGACTGGCTCTGCGCTACTACCCGTTGGACGCCGATTTGAAAGTTTAGGTGCGGCACGGAGGCAAAGTATGAGAAACCCGCGAGTCCGATTACAAAGGCGATGGGCATTCCCAGCACAAGAAAAAAAACAAAGCATAGCAGTAACAGTGTCATTTTGCCTCCTCTTTATTTTCGTTAAAATTTTGTACGGCGCGGCGTATTTTGAGTATCGTGGACAGCGTCATAGAGGCTGCCATGACAACGACGCTCATCGTTACCAGCGAGTAAGGCACCGGTATCGACTGGTACATCCGGAGGCGCTCGTCATAAACCAGCTTGAGGCCGAAAACGGCTATCAGTATCAACGCCGCGAAGATGACGATATAGATTAGTATTTGGATTACCTTTTGAACGGGCTTTGGCAGAGAGCGCGTTACCAGATCGATGCCGACAAGCTGCCCGCTGCGCCAAGCCACGTCGGCTCCCAAAAACGCTGTCCACGCGAGCAGGAACATGGCCAAATCTATGTTCCATGACATGGAAACGCGGAAAAACCGCAATATTGCGGACATAAAAACCAAGCCGACAAGCAGTATAAAACCCACTCCGCAGATAAATACTTCGGCCTTGCAAAAAAACCGGTATACTTTTCGCATAAAATCTCCCCGAAAAGCCATGCGCCGATTTGCCTGCACGAAACGCATGGATGTAATTTCTGACTGTGAGGGCAACCCTCTTTCTGTTTTTAATTGAAAACGAAAAGCCCGCACGCCGGCGGAAGGCCGGCATAAACCGGATTTCCACTGCGCGCGGGACTTTGCTCTTAAAGCCCTATATCGGGATTAGAGCCCCAGTTCACTGAACAGTCTGTCCTTGAGGCCCGGCGAGAAGTTAAGATCGTTGTTGGTGTAGAGCGGGGCTATGGCGGCCTCGAATTCGGCAATATTGACATCAACAATGGTAACGCCCTGTCCCTTCATCTGCTGGTAGTAGCCGTCCTCTTCGGACGCTATGATGGCGCCGTACTTCTTGGCGGTCGCCTGAATCGTGTCGATGAAGAATTTCCTGGCACTGGCGGGCATTTTGTCGAGCAACGCTTTCGAGCAGACAAACGATGACTGGAGCATATAGTGCTTGGTCAGCGCAAGGTTCTTGGCAACTTCGTAGATGGCGGAACCGTAAGCGGTGGCGACCTGAACCTCGCAACCGTCCAGCGTCTTTTGCTGGATGCCGGGAAGCACCTCGCCCCACGGAATGCCGATGTTCGCAAAGCCAAGATACCTGGCAAGCGCGTTACCGATGTTGTTGCCGAAACCGCGGATGCGCAGGCCCCTAAGATCGGCGACCGTAGTTACGGGCGTAGTCGTATAGAAGCTGCGGAAGCCGTTGTACATATCCGCAACAAACGTGATTCCTTGCGCCTCAAGCTGCGACTGCCACTCCTTGAAGATGGCGGTATCGGGCAGTTTTTCCAGAGACGATGTGTCCGTTAGCACATAAGGCGCCATCAGGATGTTAAGGTCGGGGATGTTGAACTGGCTGGCGAGACGTCCCGGGTCGGACGGCACTACCAGCGGCACTCCGCTTTGCGCCTGGGAGACGAGGTCGTCCGTGTCGCCGGACAGCGCGCCGTTTACCTGAACGTCAGCCTGAAAGCGGCCGTCTTTGTTCAGTATGTCAGCCACTTCCTGCATCATGCGGCTCTGCCCGGTCGAGGGCGCCTCGGTTCCCGCAAACGTAACCACGATCTTGCTGGCAGGTTTTCCTCCGCCACCCCCGGCAAACGCGCTCCCTGCCGCGATAAGCGCCACAAGCAAGGCCGAAAACAACACCTTTGTCATTTTCATAATTTTCCTCCTAAGAAAAAATTTTGTTGGTAAAATAACCACTCTTATTATACTATCACACCGCGCGGTGATTCCGCAAGCCTTAAGAATTC
>JAIRSQ010000043.1 GCA_031255395.1 Spirochaetaceae bacterium
CCGATGCGCGGATTTACAGCGTTAAGAATGAGCGCCTTTTGCATGGCATCCTGCCCCGCAACGGCAAAAAATGGAAAAAAAGGCATAAACCTCCAAAAGTCTGGCGACCAACGAGAATATTCATGCCCTTCATGGGTTTTTGAAAGCGCGGCTTCATACCACTTGGTTTATTCTACATTCAGAAAGAAAAGCCGTCAACTGATGTCATAATTAACGAGAGGGGAGGGGGACGAATGAGCAATGAGGAATGAGTAGTGAGCAATGGTTTTGAGAGGGGGTGCGAGTCGTCTGGGGGAGCGGGCTTGTGAGTGAGTGAAGTCAGGAAAGCTGGCGAATCGTCCGTGAGAGCGGGCTGGTGAGTCTGCTGGGGAGCGTCATTGCGAGCCCATGAGGGCGTTGCAATCCAGTTGCGAGGGAGCTGGCAAGTTGGGAATTGCGAGTCGTCTGGGGGAAGGGGCTTGGGGACGAATGAGCAATGAGGAATGAGCAATGAGAAATGGTTTTGAGTGGGGAGTTGCTAGTCGGCTGGGGGAGGCCGTCATTGCGAGCGGAGCGAAGCAATCCAGCGCGGAGAGGCGGCCCGACTTCCACAATCCTCGACCGGCACCTGTAACCCAGGGCATGTCCTGTCCAGCCGTTCAACTGTACGGCAGTTTTGTTATCACTATACCAGTCAAGCGCATACAAAACAAATAACCCCGACAGTTGCCGCTTCCTCCTTGCGGCAACGTTTTTTTTAATTAAGGCTCACCTTGTAAATATAGCTTTGCTAAGCCAAATTCCAGACAGCGCGAGAAACATGCACAAAACGTTGTTCAACAGAATATTTGCGATAGCGTGTTTAACGCGTCCGTCCAGAAAATATTGAACCGTTTCCAGCGAGTAGGTTGAAAATGTTGTATACCCGCCCAGAAAACCCGTTATTAAAAACATTCTCCATTTGACATTCAACGCAAACGCGTCAAAAGCGTTAGCCAAAAAACCTATCAATAACGCTCCGACGCAGTTCACAAAAAGGACGCCGGAAGAAAACTCAACGTTGACGGCGGAATTTATAAACCGGCTCGCTAAATGGCGCAATAACGCCCCGATTCCGCCGCCGATAGCGATATACAAATAAACCATGCCTCCGTCCTTTACTATCGCTTGCCTTTTGCCCCTTATCCCTTGCCCGTCACCGTTCGCCCGCCGCTTTTAGCAACAGCCGCGTGTATTCGCTGCGTGGACTGCCGAATATGTCCCGCGCCGCGCCCGCTTCAACGACCCTGCCGTCCTTCATTATAATCAGCGAGTGGCAAAGGCTACGTAAGACACGCAGGTCGTGGCTTATAAAGACGTAAGAAAGGCCGTGTTTTTGCTGCAAGCCGCGCAACAGGGAGATTACCTGAAACTGCGTCGAGCGGTCAAGGCTGGAAGTCGGCTCGTCAAGCGCAAGGATTTCAGGTTCCATAACGAGACTGCGGGCAAGAGCGATACGCTGGCGCTGGCCACCTGAAAATTCGTTTGGATAGCGTTCAAGAAAATCGGGGTCTTCCAAGCCGACCTCGCCGAGCGCCGCCGCAACGCGGGCATGCCGTTCCGCTTTCGTGTCGGTGTTGTGGACTAACAGCCCCTCTCCAACGATGTCCCGCACCGTCATGCGCGGCGAGAGCGATCCGTACGGGTCCTGAAAAATTATCTGTATGCGGCGGCGGAATGGACGCAGCGATTTTTCATCCAAATCCTGAATCTCCTGTCCTCCGATTCGTATGGCTCCTTCGCTTTTCAGCAAACGCAACAGCGCCTTCACCAGGGTCGTCTTGCCGCAACCGCTTTCACCGGCAATGCCCAGCGTTTCGCCTTTGTGCAACGTAAAACTCACGCCGTCAACCGCCTTGATTTGTGACACGGCGCGGCGGAAAATTCCTTTTTTAACGGGAAAGTACACTTTCAGATCGCTCGCCGAGGCGGATTCCGGCGCGTCCGGCAGCGGTTCCGGACTTTCGTCCGGCAAACTCCCGCCCGTCAACAGGCGCGTATACTCGTTTTTGGGTGCGGCAAAAATTTCGTCAACCATGCCGCTTTCGACGACGCGCCCCTGTTTCATCACGACCACGCGGTCGGCGATACTGCGGGCGAGGTTAAGGTCGTGGGTTATGAACAGTGCCGCCATGCCCAATTCCCGCTGTAACGAGCGGACAAGAGATAGTATCTGCGCCTGAATCGTAACGTCGAGCGCAGTAGTCGGCTCGTCCGCCACAAGCAGCTTAGGTCCGTTGATCAGCGCTAGCGCTATCATAACGCGCTGCCTCTCGCCGCCGGAAAGTTCGTGCGGAAACGCGGCAAGGCGCTCCTCCGCATCGCGTAGCCCCACCCTTTTAAGCCATTCTATCACGACGGAGCGAGCCGCCGCCGCCCTAAGCCCCTGATGTGTCAGAAGCGGCTCGGCGACCTGCCTCTCGATACGGTGCAACGGGTTAAGGCTGGTCATCGGCTCCTGAAAGATGATGCCGATGTCCCGTCCGCGTATGCTTCTAAGTTCCCCGTCGCTCATCGCTAGGATGTCGCGCCCTTCAAAAAACAGGCCGCCGGAATAATTTACCAGCCCGCCGCTTTGCAGTCTCAACAGAGCCTGCGCGCTCACGGTTTTTCCGCTCCCGCTCTCCCCCACAAGCGCGGTAATCTCGTTTTTAGCGATCGAAAAGCTTATGCCGCGCACCGCTTCGGTATAAACGCGCTTCTTCCCGTCCATGCCGGAAAAGAACGCCGCTCGAAAATCGCGGTACTCCGCAAGAACAGTCCTATTATTGTCTGTCTGGTCCATATATTTTATAAGGGGGGAAGTCTCCCACTCGCTCCAAAGCCTGCGGCTTTTCATCTTAAAACATTACAAACACAAAGTTCAAGCGTATTGGTGTCATCAAAAGCAGTCAAGATTTCAGCTATCCGTTTCGGAGCGCTGTCGCTCTTCGCTACTGCAAGCGTTTGGCAAATTGCCGGCGGCTGGTTGCCGGGTGAAGCAATCCAAACTTGCAATCCCTTCACTGGATTGCTTCGCATGCGGGCTCGCAATGACGGCGGATGAAGGCAAATGTCTGCGGAGCTACGGTCAGTTCCTTCGCCCTACAGGCTTTTCCAACTGTCTAAAACCGCCTCAAAACTTCCCTGCTTAACCACCTTCCCCTTGTCCAGCAGCACGATAGAATCGCATTGCTTTACCGTAACAAGCCGCTGGGCCACGATAATTTTTGTCGCGGTGAGGGCGTAGATTTGTTCCAACAGCCGATGCTGCGTAATATTGTCCTGGTGGCTGGTGGGTTCGTCAAAAAAAACGAATTGCCTGGGTTTCGCGATCGCCTTGGCCAGCATCAGCCGCTGAAGTTCCGCGCTGGAAAAGGAACAGCGTTCCAACGGGGTATCAAGGCCGTGGGGCCGAGCCTCTACTTCATTCAGCAAAACCGCTTTTTCTAAAGCCCGCAATGCGTCTTCCCTGGATACCGAAGGATCCCCGTCGGCAATTATATCGTAAATTTTACCCATCGGGATGGAACCGTTTTGCAGAACTACCCCTAACTGACTGCGCAGATACCGCAGTTCAATGATATCCAAATCATATCCGCCGTAAAAAATTTTTCCGCCGGCCAAGGGATAAAAGCCGAGCGCCGCCTTAAGGAGTGTCGATTTGCCGCAGCCTGAATGTCCGATAATGCCCAGACTTTTCCCTTCTTCCACCCGAAAGGAAACATCCTTCAATACCGGCGTTCCATACTCGCCGTAGTGAAAGTTCAGATGATTTACTTCCAGCGATCCTGTCATGTCCCGGGGGATGATCTTTTCCGGGTTGTATTCGCTTTCCCCCTTAAGCACGGGATTGATACCGTGAATAATGGCGGCCGCTTCGGGAAATATGTCCAAGGCTTTCAACAGCCGTTGCGCCGCCTTGTGGAGAAGCAGAAAGGTCGCTACAAAGGCGATGAAAACGCCCACCTCGACATCGTGTATCCGGAAAATCAGAAAGAATACAAACGCGGTGGAACCGAACTGGAAAAACATCCGTACAGACTCGTTCAGATTTTCGAGCATCTTTATACGGCCCTTAAGATACCTTTTTTCTGCCTCGTATTCGCTCCATTCCCGGAATACCCGTTCTTCGGCGCGTGAGGCTTTGATCCGCTGTATGCCCTCAAGCGCTTGGTGGTTAAACCCCGCCGCTAGGTTTTCTATATCAATGCAACGGCGATGGTATTCAAAATTTTTATACGCGATAAGGCCGTAGGCAATAAACAGGCCTAGAAACATCAATAGTACATACCCTGCCGTCACGGCTTCCAGCCTAAAAAGGACGATGATATTAACAAAGGAAAACAGGGCGGCCACAAAGGTTTGCAAAATATTGATAGAAAACAGGTTTTTTAAACGTTCAATGCCCTGTATCTTTTGCAAGAGTTCACCGGCGGTGTAACGGCTAAAGAACGTTATTTTGAGGCTCAAAAGCCTGTCCCATATACCTTCCTCTAGGGAAAGGGCAATCTTGGTGATCACCCTGGATATGCTGACATTGGTAACCACCATAAAGCCCGCATTGGCAATGCCGAAGCATAGGAGTACCATTACCACTTCGAAAAGCATGGCCCTAAGGGTATTAGGCACTATCACATCAAAGATTTGAGTGGAAACTATAGGAGGAATTACCGCCACAATGCTCGCCAACAGGCTGAACAGCACAATGATGACCAATTCTTTGGCGATATTTTCCCCGGCCATAAACGCAAGGATATCGCGGGCGCGCATTGTCTTTTTGGGAAAGGGCCGGAAAACCGCCAGAGCCAAAGGGTCAATGGTTTTCGCAAAGGCAGGCCTTAGCCGGTTTAACCGGCCGGTTTCCGGATCGTATACATTGTAGCCGGAAAATCTGTGAGGAAGCAGGGCCAGCGGTTTTCCTATAGCGGTAGCGACCAGCATGGCCCCGCTGTCCTTTTCCCACCAATTTTCGCCAAGTTCAACGTTCTTGCATCTAAGGTTGGAGAGAGATAGCGTTTCGGCGGCTAAGTCCGGAATACTATAGCGAATATTACGCGGTGGTATTTTTGCCTCGGTTTTGAAGTAATGGCAAATGGCCATGCATGCCTTGAGCTGATTGTCTTCCTCCTCGAAATCCAGCTTTTCCCCCAAATCTGAAAGCCGGGCATTAACATTGATAAGCCGTTTGAACGCGGCGCTCATATCTCGGGTCATAAGGCCTCTCCCTCCCGGAACAGAGTCGCGTACCAATGGGATTTTTCAAGCAGTTCAAGATGAGTGCCGCGTTCCGCCACCCGGCCTTGATCCAACAAAATAATCTCGTCGTAGCCTGTAACATAAGAAAGAAGGTTAGTCGCCTGGATGACGGTACAGCCTCGTTCCACCAAGCCCTGTTCCAGTGCCGCCGCTGTCCAAGGATCGACGGCGCCGTTCACATTGTCAAGAATGACGATTGAGGGATTGTAGAGCAGGGCGCGGGCGATTTCCATCTTTTGTTGCTGTCCGCCGGAGAGGATGCGTGCGTTTTCCGTCAGCATATAATCGTAGGCGCCGTCCAAGGATGCGATAAAATCGTGCATTCCTACCGCGTTAACGGCCTGGTAAACGGCGGCGGCGGATACATTCTCATCCCACAGGGTAATATTATCCCGCACGCTGGCGGTAAAAAAACTGATTTTCTGGTTGGCGAAGCCGATAGAATTTATAAAAGTTTCACGGTCAATACATTCCGGCGATATGCCGTCAATGGCAATTTCCCCGGCAGTTGGAGTATAAAGGCCCTGCAACAATTTGACGACAGCGCTTTTTCCGCAACCGGATTTGCCTACCAGGGCGGCCCGCTGGCCGGGTCTCAGCGACAGGCTGAAATGTTCCAGTACCGGCAGGTTGCCGGGGTACGAAAAACTCACATCTTTAAATTCGATATAGCCCCGCAGTTTTCCCGATGTCCGAACCGGTGCCGATGCGGAAACAGCCGGGGGCGGCACGGTGACGGCCGCACCGGCTTCCTGCTCCCGGTAAAGATCCCGAAGGCGATTTTCCAGCTTGGCAAATAGCCCCGGAGCGGCAAACACCCGGCCCATAGGGTAGAAAAAAGCCGCGGCGTAGGCCTGAAACGCCAGGTAAGAACCGATAGAAAATTCCCGGTTCATAATCCGCAATGCGGAGACCAACAACAAGATATTGAGAAAAAATATTTCCGGCAAATTATCGAACGGAGCGGAAGCATTGGCCTCGTCATCTTTGCCTTTGGCGTTGATTATACGGATCTTGGAACTCATCATCTGTTGAAAAAAATGAGTCTCAGAAGCTGTTGCCTTAAAGGTTTCGATGTTCCGCAACCCTTGGGAGCTTATCCACTCGTCGCGGAGCGTTAAATCTCGCAGGGAGCAGGGCTCTTGCGAAGGCTGATAGAAAAATCCGGCCAAAGCGGACTGCGCTTTTTTCATCAGAAGACTTACTATCGCCAAGGCCAGTACGATTAGGGACATAGAAATATCCAGGCGAATCATCATGTAGTAGTAAAAGATTACGCTGACCAGGGCGGAAAAAAGGGAAATCATGTCCGATGTAAGGATTCTGGAAATATTGGCGGAAACACCTGCCCCCGAAATCAACGCGAAATTGTCTTTTTGGAAAAACATATCCGGCGGCGCGTTGAACAGCCGCCACATATACGCGGTTGTACCGGACAGTTCTATCTTGTTGGCAAGCCGCAGGAGGCAGTTTTTTTGCAACCAGACGACAACGGCGGAAAATATCGCGACACCGGTCATTAGGAGCAACAGGACGGGGAGCCATTCGGTAATGTTATTGATCAGGATGGAATCGGTAAACACCCGCTTAAATATGGGGGACATGATCATGGGAAACAACAGTAATATCCCAAAGAGAACGGTATAGCAGAGCGCTGCCCGGTTGCTGTGCAGGAACACGCCAATGCGGGTTTTACGTACTGCCAAACCGCTACATCCCCAGAAAAAATACGTCAATAGGTCGCAGTTCATCAATCACTATTGACGCGGTGCATATGGTGAAATCGCCAAAAGTCATGGAAGGTCCGAGCGAAGTTGTCCACGCGTATCCCGTAGCCGTCTCTTCCGAGGAAACCAAGTTAAGGTATACTTCATAACAGGCAGAATCATTAAGAAAATAATCCGCCAAATTTTCACTGCTAAGCCGGTTGTAAAGATACTGCCATGTTACCGGATACTCGCCTATGATGCTCACTGTTGCTATCATATTCCCATAGATCCGCTTGTTGACTGACGCAGGGTATACGCTTACCGGCAACCCTTTCTTGATGTGCCGCATTTGATCCGTCGGGACATAGAGCAGGCATTCCAGTGCCCTGTTCTGTTCCGGCTCTTTGGAGATAGTAACCAGTTTTTGACCTCTGGATACATAATCTCCCCGGTGAACGTACACATCCACTACCCGGCCTTCCTCCCAAGTAATGACCCGACTCTTGTTGAACAATTCTATCCGTTTTTCTTTAATTAAGTCAGCGGAAGCCCCTGAATCTATCAGGGCGTTGATTTCCGAAACCAAGGCCGGCTGTTCTATCCGGGCCAATACCTGGTCTTCCTCTACGAACATACCATGAACGGGCACAAAATCCAGCAATGCTCCCTCGTAGGCGGCATAAACATTAATGATGGAACCATTGCGTATCAAAACGCCGGATACTTCCTCGCGTATCTGCATAGTCCCGAAAAATCCCCAGACCAGCGCCGCCGCGAACACCAATAGTACAGCGCCCAGTGCCAGCCAGGATTTTACGCCGATGACCATCATCATTCGATCGATGTTTTCCACCGCGTCGGTTACATCTTGCCTTTCATCTGCCCCGTCTGCCATAACTCATTCTACCTCGTTTTCCAAATTGGCCTCATAATCCGCGTACAATTTTACCCGCATCCGATGCCCCTCGAATTCGTGAGTGGCGGGATCATAGGAAATATGACCCATTACCGATGGATAATCCCGCAGATTCTGCAAATAACGCGCAATTGCGGCGCTTGAAACAGAACCTTCGGCATTCATAGCGTCCGCCAGAAGGCATACTGCCTCGTAACTTGCCACTTCGTAGGCATCCGGAACCCGCCCGTATGCGGCATAAAAATCCGCTAGAAAAAAAGCCTCCATATCTTCCCGGCTGTACACAACCCCGTAGAGGTTTTCTTTGTAACCTGCCATCAAGTCGCTAAAATCGGAATTGCTAAAGACCTCCGAAAAAACCGGCATCCGTGCGCCGGCATCCCGGATTCTTTTTATCGGGCCGGTACTGTAATAGTAAGCGGACGCCATTACCAATCCGTCACAACCAAAAGCTCGCCAACGCCGTAACAGTTCCTCCACATTGGCGGCGGTTATGCTTGTTACCCGATCCGCCACCGGAATGCCACGGGCTGTCAGTTCCCGTTCCACCATTCGGGCCAAATCGTTCCCATAATTGTCTTCGGTGTAAAAAATTGCCGGACAGCGAATTCCCTCCGATTCTGCATAATCCGCCAGCGTCTCAGCGTATTTCTGGCTATTCGCAATCATGCGGTATATATACCGGTAATCTTGCTCGAAAATGGCCATACTGATAGCGCCAGGAGTCAGCATCACAATCTGCCGCTCTTCGTAAATGTCCTCTACATAGTAACATACATCGGAACCCCAATGCCCTACAACGGCGGTAATGCCGGAAGCAAAAAAGGTTTCGGCTATCTCCTGAGCTATATGGGAATCCCCAAAATCATCCCGAAACACTATGCTTAAAGGTTTGCCCAGAACGCCGCCAGCCTCGTTTACATGGTTTACTGCCAGTTTAATGGCGTCTCCCAAGTACCAATCATTATTCCATTGGGATCGGGGATACACCACCCCAATACTAACGGTTTCCGCGTCAGG
>JAIRSQ010000056.1 GCA_031255395.1 Spirochaetaceae bacterium
TTCTTGTTCGCGGCTCCGTTTGCCGTCCGTATGGGGCTTCCGCTGGTTTTGGCAAGGAAAAAAGGCAAGTTGCCCGGAAAGACTTTGAGCAAAACTTTCGAGCTTGAGTACGGTTCAGCCGAAATTGAAATCCATTCCTCCGATATAAAAAAGGGGGACAGAATCCTGATCGTTGACGACCTTATAGCGACCGGCGGCACGCTTAAGGCGGTTTGCGAACTGTTGTCCGAGGCCGGCGCCGACGTTGCCGGAATTTTCGGCGTTATAGGGCTTCCATTCCTTGGTTACGGCGATAAACTGAAAGGCGTTCAGGTAACTACCCTGATTGACTACAACTCGGAATAACGGCGGCAAAAAGGCTTCTCTGCCGGAACGCCTGCTGTACGGCGTAATCGCGGCGCAACTGGCCGTCATCGCGCTTGGCACGGCGTGGGCTTTGCTGGTCGCACCCAAGCCGCCTGCTCCGGAAATGGCGGAGGAGGAAGCCGCCGCTCAGCAGCGCGAGGCGGTGTTCACCGGCATAGGCCGTCTAAGGGCGCGGCTTGCCGCTTCCCCGCAAAAAAGCGCGACGGCGGTCGTGACTGTGGCTTTCCCTTACAACGGTTCTGACAGGGCGTTCCTTGAAGAACTTTCGCTTAATACAGGCAAATTCCGCTCCGCCACCGTAGGTTTCTTTAATTCGATTCCGCCGGACAGCCCTTTGCTGAACGACGAGGCGGCTTTAAAACGCGAATTGCTTTCAAGGTACAACGCCCTGCTCTATCTAGGAAAAATCGAGACTCTGTACTTTACGGAATTCATTATAATCGACTGAAAGGCTCCGTTTGCGGCGCTTTTAATCATGGCCTTTGTTGCGGAGCCTCGTCGACCGGCAACGCCTGCAAAGTCCCGCACCGATTGAGGCAGGGAGGCTCGTCGTCTTCCGCCGTATCAAACAGGTACAAATCTGAAATTTTATGGGTTCTGTTCAGGTTTACGGCATAAATCGGTTTTTTTTCGCTGAAAACAGGCAGTTCAAAATGATGAATCAGCGGCGCGCTGCCAGCCGGTTGCGCCTTTATCGAAAAATGAAAGAGCCTTTTTTTGCAGTTGCGGCCTGACGGCACGCTTGCCGGCCAAAATGTATACGTGCCTTCAGTTTTTTCGCTAAGAACGCATGGATTCTGCCAATTGGCGTCCTTCATCTCGGCCAGCAGTCCGTCTACGTAAAGTTCTACCGCTATTCCGCTCGCAGGTTCAAAGGTGCGGCCGTTTAAGAGTCTGCCTATTATTACCGGCAAGTTAAAGCAGGCGACGGACGGCGCGTTAACGGCTCTGTCCTCCCGCATATGCTTAAATCCGGGGCGGCGGTTAAGGTTTACGTGTTTTATTCCCCGGTAAACGAGGCTCGCGATGTCGGCTAACTGCTGTTGCTTGTTAATATCAAGCTGCTCCTCGCGCATAATGCCCCTGCTGGAAACTACATAATGCGGCTTTAGCCTGTTAAGGACGTAACAGGCGGTATCCAAGCGGCATTGCCGACAGGTGCAAAGATCGTCATTTTTATTCAGATTGTTAATAGAATCGCAGGCCGCTTCAACCTCCGCAAAAACCAGTTCCTCAACCAAGTTGTGTATTTCCATACCCGCTCCCTCCATGCCTGCTATTTACGCTCCCGTCGCTTCCGCGCGGCAATGTCCGCAAATCCAATAAACCTTACGACAATTTTCACGTTACAGCGGCCCCGTGTCAAGCCGCCGGCGTTTCAATCCCCCGCTCTCTTGTCCCACTTATTTTTTATTTTGCGGGAAGCTATAGTAATAGGCATGGCATTGAATTGCGGTATAGTGGGACTGCCGAATGTGGGCAAATCCACGATTTTTTCAGCGCTGAGCGCCGCGCCCGCTGAGGCGGCAAACTATCCGTTCTGCACGATAAACCCGAATACCGGAATAGCTAACGTGCCTGACAGCCGGCTGGACACGCTGTCCGCAATATTCAAGCCGGAGCGGAGCGTACCCGCGGCGGTGGAATTCGTTGACATAGCCGGACTCGTAAAGGGAGCTTCGAAAGGCGAAGGAATGGGCAACCAGTTTCTGGCGCACATACGCGAGACGGGAGTGATCGCTCACGTCGTGCGCTGCTTTGAAAACTCTGATATAATCCATGTAAACAACAGGGTTGACCCCGAATCTGACATTGAAACGATAAACGTCGAACTGGCTCTTGCGGACATTGAAACATTGCTTAAGCGACGCGAGCGGGCGGAACGGGCGTTTAAGACGCAGGGCGCTTCCGAAAAGAAGGCTGCCGAAGCCGTTCTTGCCGCGCTGTCAAAAATAGAGGCCGTTCTCGAAAACGGAGCCCCGGCGCGTTCCGCCGGTCTGGCGGACGAAGAGCTAACCGCCGTTTACGACTGCCATTTTATCACGCTTAAACCTCAAATTTATGTTTGCAACACGGACGAAGCCGGAGCTAAAGCCGCCGCCGCGGGCAGGCCTGACCCGCTGGTGCAGGCGGTTCGCCGCCGCGCGGAGGCCGAAAACAGCGAGGCGGTGGCAATCTGCGGCAAGTTCGAGGCCGAACTTGCCGGCATCGTGGACGCGGACGAAAAGAAAGCCTTCCTAGAAGAGCTTGGGTTGAAGGAGCCGGGGTTAGCGAGCATGGTTCAGGCATGCTACAGACTTTTGGGACTCGCAACCTTTTTTACAGCCGGAAAAGACGAGTGTCGCGCGTGGACGATCCGTGCCGGAGACAGCGCTCCCCGCGCCGCCGGCGCGATTCATAGCGACTTCGAGAAAGGTTTTATCAAGGCGGAAGTTTACGGCTTTGACGATATCGTGAAGTACGGCTCCGAAGCCAAAATCAAAGAGGCGGGGAAATACCGCCTTGAAGGCCGCGAGTACATAGTGCGGGACGGCGACGTGATGTTCTTTAAATTTAACGTATAACAGGAGATTTTTTATGTCTGAAAGACAGGTTTTGGGGCCGCGGGACAGGCCGGACATTAAATATTGGATACCGCTTAGCCTTCAGCACGTGTTCGCGATGTTCGGGGCCACGATTCTGGTGCCGCTTTTGACGGGTTTAAGCCCGTCCGCGGCGCTGTTTTCGGCGGGGTCGGGGACGCTGATATATATTCTTGTAACCGGAGCGAGGGTCCCGGCGTTTTTGGGTTCGTCCTTCGCGTTCATACCGCCGCTAATATCCATAAGTTCGGCCTACGGGATGCCTTACGCGCTTGGCGGGGCGTTTGCCGCCGGAATTTTTTACTGCGTTGCGGCGGCGATAATCAGGGTTGCGGGGACGGGCTGGCTGGACCGCGCCCTGCCGCCCGTGGTGATCGGCTCCGTGATCGTTGTCATAGGGCTGAACCTTGCCCCCACCGCGATGGGCATGGCGATGAACGACGACGCCGGAAACTACAGCCTTGCTATGCTCTCGATAGCGTTTGTAACGCTTGGCGTTACCGTCGCGGCCAACATCTTTTTGAAGGGCTTTTTCAGCACGATACCGATACTGATAGGGCTGGTTTCTGGCTATGTCTTTACGCTGGTCATGGGGCACTTCTTTCCAGCATACGATATAATTGATTTTCAGACTGTAAGGGACGCCGACTGGTTTGGACTTCCCGCGTTTACCCCGCCTAAATTCAACTTTGTGGCGGCGTTTACGTTTATCATCGTGAGTCTCGCCACGATATGCGAACATCTGGGCGATATGCTTGTAACGAGCAAAGTGGTCGGGCAGGACTTTTACAAGTCGCCCGGCCTTCACCGCACGTTATCGGGCGACGGACTTGCGACAGCGTGGGCCGCGCTGTGGGGCGGGCCGCCAAACACGACCTATGGCGAAAACATCGGCGTTATGGCGATAACCCATGTCTATTCTGTCGCCGTGATAGGCGGAGCGGCGGTGATAGCCGTGGTACTCTCGTTTTTCCAGAAATTCAGCGCGCTGATCCGGACGATTCCGACACCTGTCATGGGCGGCATATCGATGCTGCTTTTCGGCATCATAGCGTCCAGCGGGTTGCGAACCATCGTGGAGAGCGGGGTCGATTACAAGGACAAGCGGAATCTGACGATTTCGTCCGTAGTGTTCGTGATAGGGATAGGCGGCGGACGGCTCGCCTTTAACGTAGGCGGCGGGATTCAGTTCCAACTTGCTGGCGTGGCTCTGGCCACGCTTGTCGGCATAATACTCAACCTAGTTTTTCCTCGGGCAAAAAAACATTTGTAAACGAAGTTGTTCCAAAACCGTGCCCTCGGCTATGGCCGGGACGTTAGCGCATAGTCAGTTAGTTTTGGAATAGGCTCAAACGATCAGGAATCCGGATTATTATGAAACAGGATATGTGGGAAATTGCGTATAATACCGTCCGACGCGCTCCGGCCGTTCATTTATAACCTCCGACAAACTCTTAAGATATGGTGAAATATACGGCGCGGAAGCCAATATAAAGCGTTGCCCGATCAGTGATTTTCGGTAGAAATAGTGCCGGTTAAAGAGGCTAAAACGGACGAGATGCGGAGTTTTGCGGAGACAAATCCCATCAATATTGGCTTTATTGCGAGGTGGCGGCAAGTTGCCGTAGCGACTTGCCGATAGCGCCGAAGCAATCCAATCTCAAGCCCGCTCCGCACTGAATTGCTTCGCCCTTGCGGGCTTGCAATGACGGCCGCAATTCCCAATCGACGCCATCACTAATTGCTTATTCGTCAAATGGACTGCTTTAGGTGGAGGTTTTGGCTCCCGTGAAGTTCGCTCCTTCCATGCCTAAGGTTGCACCGCAACCTTAGGCGCGGCCATTTACGGGCTTGCAAGGACGGCGGCAAAGCGAAAATGAAAAACGGCTACTCGCGGGGGCGGATACCCAGCCATTTTGACAGTTCAGCGATGTGGCTGCCTATGAATATCGCTCCGAAGGCCGTTATTACGCCCCCCACCGTGATGCCGAAGGGCAACATAAAATTGACGGAACGAACGTTTACAGGAGTTAAATAATCAATGCCTAGGGACGCGCTTGAAAGCGAAACGAGTATCGCGAGGCCCGCAATAAGCCACGCCCGAAACGGCGGAGCGGCGCGTTCCGGCGGCATGTCGGCGAAAACCCCGCTATCCCGCGCTAACGGCATTACCCGCGCGGCGATGCCGGCTGGCGGCGGAAAGAAGTCTTCTTTTAGGCAGGCGGACACGCTCCTCAGCGCGTTCCTGTGGGCGGCGCATTTCGGGCAACGGCGGATATGCAAGGCGATTAACATCCGCGTTATAAACGCGACAGGCCCCTCGGAATATTCCCGATTGTCCTGATAATACAAAGCGTCTAAAACTTTTTCACAATTCATGGAACGCCTCCTTCCACAAAACTTTTTAACTTTTCGCGCAGTATTTTTTTTGCCCGAAAAACGTGCGATTTTATCGTATTGACCGGATGGCCTGTTATTACCTTGATTTCCTCGTAAGAACGTTCGTAAAAAAAGAACAAGTCAACGCAGATACGATACTTTTCCGGCAGTTCGGCCACCGCCTGCCTTACCGCCTCTCGCGCCAGAGCCTTTATATGCTCCTCCTCCGGCGTTCCGTACGCGCTTTCACAGTCGTTTTCCGAAAGACTCCTGTACTCCTTGCGGCGATTCACTCGGTTTATAGCGCTTGTATACGCTATCCGGTAGAGCCAGGTAGAAAACCGCGACCTTCCCTCAAACTGCGGCAACGCGCTGGCGGCTTTAAGAAAGACATCCTGAGCGAAATCCGCCGCCTCGTCTTCGTTGCGAAAAAAGCCTAACCCAAGTCCTATAACGCGGCGCTCGTGCCGCTCTACCAGCAGCCGGAAAAGTTCCTGCCTGCCGGCAATAATTTCGGCGGCAATGGTTTCGTCGCTCAGTTCCGAACAGAACGCGCCGCCGTCCTTGCTCAACGGTTTTCGAAACGCCTAATGAAAAAAAACGCCAGCAGGGCGATACCGCTTGAAAGGGGTATTATTCCGCCCAAAAGCCCGTAATTGCGTCCGCCCACGATTGCCAGAAACACTGTAAGGCATAATCCCACCGCTCCGAGCAACAGTCCGCCAAGCAGACTGAAAGTTAGGAGGTCAAACGTTTTTTCCTTCCACTGCTCCGTCCTAATCAGCGTCATCTTCCGCCTATGGCTCCAAAGCAGATAAAAAAACACTACCACCGCGCCCATAACGATACCGACTATCGGTATCAGCGCTATGATTACCTGCGCCGCGTTAGACCTTGACATTGTTTCTCCTGTTTAGACGCCAAATACGCAAAAAAGGTTGCAATCGGAATCAAACTGTTTTTAAAGCGTCTGCCTTTACTATATTAGCCCCTAGGGGAATCGAACCCCTCTTTTAAGATTGAGAATCTCATGTCCTAACCGATAGACGAAGGGGCCGTTTGATGACAACTCGCCACAACTCTTGGAAACAGCATATCACGGCACAACCGGAGCTTGTCAATAGGGCGCGGGGGTTGTCAGTCGAAAAAATAGGAACGTCCTTCCCGCTCATAATGTCTCAATCCTCGCTTTTCGGTTACTTATTCGATGTCTGACCGTAGCGGCTTGACTATAAACGCAGGCGTAGTTTATAATAGATATATGAAGCACCCCCCACGTTATCGCCGTATGCGCATCCGGTCGATGTAAATACATATACTGGCAGCATTTATATCCATCGAGCGGCGGTAAAGGAACACGCGGTTTGTCTTCCGGTCCGCAAAGAGGCAGCGGCGAGCCGTGAGTAGGTTTTCTCCTTATATCAGAATAGCGCGTTTCGACCACTGGATAAAACAACTGTTTGTCCTTCCCGGAGCGGTCTTCGCTTATTTTCTAATTGATCCGCCGGCGGGCGAGTTGCCAGCTATCGTGTTTCGCGCGGCGCTCGGCTTTGTCTCAACCTGCCTGATCGCTTCGGCGAATTACGTCATAAATGAATGGCTCGATGCCGGTTACGACGCTTTTCACCCCGAAAAAAAAGAACGCCCGCTCGTAACGGCTAATGTGAATAAACATATAATCATCGCTGAGTATGTCTTTTTTACTGCCGCGGGACTGGCGTTAGCCTTCGCCGCCTCGAAACGGATATTCGTATACGAAACGGTTTTGTTGCTAATGGGCATAGTCTACAACGTCCCACCAATGCGGACAAAAGAAATACCAGTCATAGACGTGCTTATAGAATCGATAAATAACGCTCTGCGTTTTTTAATCGGCTGGTACATGGTAATAAATACGCATGCCATCCCTGTAAGCATCGTATTCGGCTATTGGATGGGCGGCGCGTTCCTGACGGCGGCAAAACGCCTCGCCGAATACAGAATGATAGGAAATGCCTCGACGGCGGGCAATTACCGCAAATCGTTCAGATACTATAACGAAAAACGCCTTTTACTGTGCTGTTTTTTTTATGCGATGATTTCTTTATTTTTTTGCGGCATATTCTTGATTAAATACAGAGTCGAGCTTATATTCGCCATTCCGTTTTTATGCGGGCTGTTCTGCATATACCTAAACATTTGTTACGCTAACGATTCGGCCGCGCAAAAACCGGAAAAGCTTTATCGCGAAAAGCCGCTGATGTTTTACACGCTGTTCCTGATAGGCCTTATTCTAGTGCTGATGAATGTTAGAATGCCGTTCATGGAATACTTTGAACAGCATTT
>JAIRSQ010000125.1 GCA_031255395.1 Spirochaetaceae bacterium
CCGCCCGTGCCTTTTGGCGATACGGAACTGAGGGGCTTGCGAGTGAATGTTGCCTCAATTCTTGACGCGGAAAACGGCTCGCTGACACTTTCTCCGGAGGCCGGCCCGCTCGCCGCGCCCGGCACGCTGTGGGCGTTCGCCGTTCTCGCCGCGTTTGCCGTGATAGCGCTGGCGGTTATCGTGCTGCTGTACGCAAAAGGCGAATCATTCCTTGAAAACGCGCGCGGAGCGTTGCGGGCGCGCCTGTTGCTGCGCCGAATAAATTCCGGCCTGAGTCGTCTGGGAAAGCGTCTGCGAAAAGGGCAAATAACTGAAAACGAGGCAATGTACGAGTTGTCGGGCGAGATTCGGGACTTTTTGAGCCGCTTCTGGATGACGCAATGTTACGCCCTGTCCGCCGAGGAATTTTTACATTTGGAAATTCCGCCGCCGTCCGGGGACGGCGGCGGCAAGATTCAGGCCGCGCTGTACGGTTTTTTTAAGCGGTGCGACGAGATAAGGTTTTGCGGCGCGTCCGTTACGCCGGAAACCGTGAACGCTGTCCGCACCGAAGCGGAAACGCTTGTTAACGGCGGCTGGTTCTCGTACAGCAATAACGCTTTTAACGCTAATCGCCCTTAATGCGTACGCCAAAACAAGTCTTGTTCAACAAAAATGAATAAGTGATAATATACGAAACCGCCATGAAAACCAATGCCGTTGCTTTTTGCCGTTTACAGCCAGTGCCGCAAAGAGCGCGGCGCGGGCTGTTGTTCCTGCTAGCGGCTCTGGTTGCGGCTGTGGGAGTTTACGGAAAAGGCAATAAGGAAGCCGCCGCGCCGCCTATAAACGATACTTGGACTCTCTGCGTCACGAATTTTGATGTGTCCGAACTGCCGCAACCCCGCGCCGTGCTGGGGCGGCTTGTGGAAATGTATATTGCGGACGAGCTGAGCGCTGCCAATACCCGTTTATGGACAAGCGAGGAAGCCGCCTATTACACGGACGCGGCGCGGCTCAAAACGGAAAGCGAGGCGGCAAAGAAGCTGGCCGCAAAACTTACAGAACGGGATAAACTTATTTTTCTGGGCGATGACAAATGGGCGTACAAACAGAAGCTAAAAAAAGTTGATTCCGATATCGAGGCTCTGCGTTTTGAACTGGCGAAAGCAAAGGCCGACGCTCCGCTGATAGCAACCTCGCCCTCCGTAAAACTTACGGAGGGTAACATAGCGCGGGAGTTTCCGGTGCCGCCCCGCGCCGGTCTTGAATACTATTTTTGCGCGTCTCAAAAGGCCGACGCGTTTCTTTCCGGCAACATAACGGAATATTTTAACAGAATCAGCTTGGAAATTTCGCTTTGGAGCGTCTACGCCAAGGGAGTAACATACACGGACAGCGTTGTTTTTTCGGCGGAAAACGTAAAAGACGGCGTTAAAGAGCTTGCCGACAGGCTGTTCGACTATATTTCCGGCTTGCTGCCTGCATGGATACAGGTAAAGACGGACCCGCCGAACGCTGTCGTCATAGTCGGGGACCGCGTTAAGGCTACGAACGAAGCAATGGATTTTACGCCCGGCAAGGTTTCCGTAACAGCGTTTGCCGAAGACCACGAAACATTTGAAACTACGGTCGATTTGAGAGAAGGGGAACGTTCCGATGTGTCAATAATTCTTGCCCCGCTGCCAATGGATATTATTGACGTTAGTGTAAAAGACGGCAGCGAGGCAGCGTTGTATGACGGCGGTCTCTACGCGGGAAAAACCCCGACCAAGTTGCAAGCGCCTTCCGGCAAGGCGAAAAATCTTAGCGTTGAAACGCCGGACGGCAAGGTAGCTCAAACTGTTTTTCGCGTTTCGGATACTCCCGTCATTTTTACTCCAAAACCGCCGCCTGAACAGGACAGAACTAACAAAGCCCGCAGAAAATTTTACTCCGCCTACGGGCGTTTCTGGCTGGCGTTGCCGCTTGCGGTGCTGTCAATCGGTCTTAACAACACCATCGTGTCCGCGTACAACATCGGTAACGACCCCAAACTGTTACAGGAACAGCAGGCCGTTTACTGGACATCAATGGGACTTAGCGTGCTTATGGGACTGTTCTTGGGTGAATCGGTTTACCGTATCGGACGTTACGTGTGGGAGGCTAACAAGGAGGCTAGTCCGCTTATCAAGAAGGCTGAGGTTCCCAAGGATGAGCCGTCAGAGCTTCCGGCTAACGAAGCTTTTCCAGCCGGCTCCGAGGCTGCGGGCGAGGCCGCTAACGAGGACGCCGGTGAAACTCAGGACGCAGTAAATGAGGAGAGCTCAGGCTGAGTAAAACTCAAGCTGAGAGTGCTTACAAATCAGGCCTATTTTGAAGAGCGAAGGCGGCTGCAAAGTCCGCTCGTCCTTATTTAATCGGGCGGGCGTTCCAAGCGTTCCCCGTTGTCCGAATGAAAAACGCTGTCCCGCACGATAAAACCTTTGCCGTCAAGGATTTCCACGCTTACGGAAAAGACATCTCTAAAAAATTCTTCGGTAAACACGTCCCGCGGCGCGCCGGAGGCCGCTATCCTGCCTTTTGAAAGCGCTATGACGCGGTTTGAAAAACGGTACGCCGTATGCAGGTCGTGGTGAATGCCAATCACCGCGGCGCGGCTGGCGGCGGCGCGACGGGCAAGCAGTTTCATCATGTCGATACGGGCGGCTATATCAAGAGCGCTCATCGCTTCGTCAAGCAGGAGCAACCCTCCCGCGCCGCCCGACGCTGCGCTTTCTATCTGGAGCAACGCGCGGGTTATGATGACGCGCTGCTTTTCGCCGCCAGACAGGTCCATTATATTCTTTTCCGCAAACCGCCAAACCCCGGTTTCGCGCATGAGCGCCCGCACAAGAGCGATGTCGCTTTCGCTGGTCGGGGCGAGCCTTGAGCGGTGCGGATAGAGCGCCATCAGCGCTACCTCAAAACAGCTAAACGGAAAACCGGCGTTCATGTCCTGCGGCACAAAACTGAGGCGGCGCGCCCGTTCAAGCTGCGAAAACGACGCGATATTTCTTCCGCCAAGCAACACGCGCCCCGATTCGGGCTGCATGAAGCCCGCAATTATATGAAACAGCGTGCTCTTGCCGCTACCGTTAGGGCCTATGAGCGAGACGTGCTCGCCTTCGCTTACATTGAACGACACGTTCCGTAAAACGGGTTTTGCTCCGCTATAGGCAAAACTTATATTTTCGGCCATCATTACGACTCCGGCCACGCCGCTACTCACGGGCCGCGCCGCCTCGTCTTACGAATATGTAGATAAAAAACGGGCCGCCCAGCAGGGTAGTCAGCACGCCTACGGGTATCTCGCCTGTACCTATTAGGCGAGTCGCGTCGTCGGCAAGGACGAGCAGCAGCGCTCCCGACAGCGAGGCTAGCGGGAGCAGCATCCTGTTGTCGGCCGTTACGGAAAAGCGTATCAGATGCGGCACGACCAGTCCGACAAAGCCTATTATCCCGCAGACCGAAACCGAGCAGGCGGTAACCGCCGCTCCCAACAGCAGGTATAAAAGCCGCGCCCTTTGAACGTTCACGCCAAGCGATTCGGCGTTACGGCTGCCAAGACTCAGCAGGTTCAAATCCCGCGAAAACGCGAAGGCGGCAGCGAGAGCTACGCTCGTAGCGGGGGCTACGAGCAGCAGGTCGCTCCACGAGCGGCCTGAAAGACTGCCCATCAGCCAGTACACTATCGCGCCGACATTCTCGCCGGACGCCATTTTGATGAAGCTGACTCCGGCTTGCAGTATCGCGCTTAGGATTATCCCCGCCATTATAAGATTGGACCTGACTAGGCCCGTGCCGCGTCCCGCTATGGCTAGCACGGTTATCAGCGTAAGGGCGGCGAAAACAAGGGCGAAGAGCGGCACGGGCAACGCCATAGCCGCTGCCATGTTGAGGAATATTGCCAGAGACGCGCCGAAAGCCGCCCCCGTCGATACGCCTAGCGTGTACGGATCGGCGAGCGGGTTTTGAAGTATGGCTTGAAATATAACGCCCGCCGCCGCAAGCGCCGCTCCTGTAAATGCCGCGCACAGTATGCGCGGCAGGCGCAGTTCAAAAACTATCGACGCCTCGCCGCCGCTTATCCCGCGGTACGCCTCTTCGTTGCCTGAGAGCTTTCCGAGCAGTATACGCGCCACGTCCCCAGCCGGAATACGCGCCGCGCCCAGCCCCGCCGAAAATACCAGCGTCAGCGGCAACAGTACGCAGAGGACGGCTATCAGCGTATAACAGACTCGGCGTTTTGCAATAAAGCGGCAACCGTATTCCGGGCAAGACGTGTCATTCTGCCGCTTGCGGCTTGTCAAATTCATTTGGATATAAAAAGTGTGCGACAGTTTTTACGCCTTGTAAATATCTAAAAACCGGGGACGAGATTATTTGTTCGTCTATGAACAAGACCTTACCGTTACGCAACGCCTTTATCGCGGAAAATCCGGGGCGTTTCAATAGATCGCTCATTGATTTTGCAGGATTCATCGCGCCCGTCTGGACAATGTACGCGTCGACAGTTTCGGCGCGGGACAGCAGTTTTTCAGCCCCGTAAGCGGCGATTGACGACAGCGGATTGACGGGTTTCGCGTCCTTCGCTATGTTGATGCCGCCCGCTGTCGTTATCGCTATGGCCGGCAGGCTTTCCGGCGAGGCAGTGCGCGTCCCGTTTTCGGTAGTTTC
>JAIRSQ010000151.1 GCA_031255395.1 Spirochaetaceae bacterium
CGCTTTACTACTGCTGATGCCCGTATTAAGCTTAAACGCCTATATCCACAGTTTGAATGAGGTCTGGATACTAGCATACCCAAGACGTATTTCAACCTCTGCCTTCAGGTCCGCGAATAGCGTTTAGCATACGCGCCTGAAATCGTTACTCATCTCTCATTCACTTATCAGTATATATGCAAAGATGACCCGCAACCGCCAATCGACAGTTCACTGCTCACTGCTCATTACTCATTCCTTTCTCATTCACTTATCAGCAATCTACAAAGATGACCCGCAACCGCCAATAGGCAGTTCATTACTCATTACTCATTGCTCATTGCTCATTGCTCATTTTCAAGAGTGTGGCTGACGAAAATATACATTTTTGTAGTTTTATCCGAACATTCTTGCAAAACTGTAGCTTCCTGCCTCATGCCCGCCCGCTTGAAATGCCTGACCCCTGTAAGACGAGCGTATTACAGAGCGTTGCTTGACGTACCGATCATTGCGGGTTATACTTGTTAGTGTGAACAGAAATTATGCAATAATTCAGATTTTTGCCGTTTTGCTTGCGGTCTCGTGCGCCACGGCCGTCCCCGAAACCGGCAATGAGTACGAATCAGAATCGGTGGCGGCCGTGTTGAGCGCCGAAAACGCCGAAGCTGGCGACTCGGAACCGGAAGAAATTCTCTTTAACACGGAATCCGTTACGCCGGAAATGTATAATGAAATAAAAGCGGATATAACAGGTTTTATCGATGAATTGAACGCTATTATCCGGGCCAAGGATTATAAAGCGTGGCGCGCGTATCTTGACGATGACTACTACGAATATATAGGCTCGCCTAAGAATCTGCAAAAGGCTTCAAGCGCCGATATTATGCAGAAAAACGGAATCGTGCTTTCGACAGTTAATGAATACTTTGTGCACGTTGTGGTTCCGTCCCGTTACAGGGACAGAGTGGACGATATTGAGGTTACCGGCAAGAACAGGATAAAGGTGATTACGGTGGATAAGGGGCGAAGGCTGCTCTTGTACGATCTTGAAAAAACCAAAACCGGCTGGAAGATCGTCAAGCCCGATTCCGCGATTTTTTAGTCTAAATGGTTGCTTTTTTAGGACGGGGCGTTAAATCCGCCCCGGCACATAAATGCCGCCATTCAGATTAAACGGCAAATTGACTTTTTTCAAGAGCGTCTGTTCTAAACCTTCGGCTTTTGAACAAACTTAAGGAGTTGTATAATGCGGTTAGTTAAAACAATTAGGATTATTTTTGGCGTCATTCTTTTTACGCGGCTTGGTTTATTCGATTCTGTTCCGTTTGCCGTCGCGCAGGAAATGTCTATCGAAGAATTGTATCTAAATGATACGGTCGGCATAATGATAATACGCGAATATATCAGGTCTGACGACCGCGAAGAAAAACTTGTGGCGTTAGAGTATTTAAGGCAGCTGATAGACGACAAGGAATCGCCGCAGGAAGTTCAGGCGCTGCTCGCTTATATGGCGCTTGAGGGCGTCTTGAACAAGGTGCGTTCCGACGGACGTATCGCCAACAACTTTCCCGACATACGCATAAAAGCGGTCGAATATTTGGGCGATATGGAATTAAAAGAAGCGTCCGACACGTTGCTCCGCGTCTTGGAAGTCGAAAATGAACCGCTGGTCGTAAGCGCTGCGGTTCGCTCCCTTTCAAAGCTGGGATATAATGACAACGACTATACATTGAATATGATTCTTCATGTTTTTAGCAAGTATGACGCCGTAAGACCTAACAATATTTTGGCGCTTTCAGTCATAGATTCTTGTACCGTTTTCATGCAGACCGGCGAGAAAAAAAATCCGTGGATTTACGCAACGCTGATGCATATTTCAACTAATCAGTCTTATGTAAGACCTGTCCGCGATTACGCTAATAAAACATTGACGCGAATTTACCAAAAAGGCGAAAATTGATGCCTGTCAAATGGATAGCGCTAGCCATAGTCTGCGTCATGTACGCGACGATAATAATCGTCCCGCAAAAAAAAGCGTTTATATCCTTGGCCGCCGCCGTGATTGTAGTGTTGCTGGGAATAATCGGCCCGGTCCAGGCGTTAACGGAACATATAAACTGGAACATCCTGATGATATATGTCGGCAGTCTTGTAATAGCCGATCTGTTTATATATTCGCGCGCGCCTGCCCGTATCGCAGATAACATTGTAAACATGGCTCCAAATGCCGGAATAGCGATCGTTGTCATAATTGTGATAACCGGACTAATAAGCGCGTTCGTCGAAAATGTCGCCACAGTCCTTGTCATGGCCCCGATAGCGCTTGCCCTGTCAAAAAAGTTAAACATGAAACCCGATTTGTTCATGGTCGGCCTTGCGGTTATGGCAAATTTGCAGGGTACAGCCACGCTGGTAGGCGATCCCCCGTCGATGATATTCGCGAGTTTCGCGGATTACGGCTTTAACGACTTCTTTTTTTATGAAGGCCGTCTGTCGATATTCTTCGTTGTACAGACCGGAATGTTGGCCGGAGCTCTGTTTTTTTATATTGTTTTTTCCAAAATAGGAAAGCGGAAGGTTTTTGTCGAAAAGGAAAAGGTTCTGTCCCTAGTGCCGTCCGCTCTGCTCGTCCTTATGGTCGCGAGTCTTGCCCTCTGTTCGTTCATACTCAACTCAGGCGTAACGCTGACAGCCGGCCTTTTGGTCGCGGGGCTTGGAATCGCGGGGATTCTTTGGTACGCCTTCGTCCGCAAAGAAAGCGGCGCGGCGGTAAAAAAACTGCTGCTGGGATTGGACTGGGAAACGATATTTTTTTTGATAGGCATATTTGTGGTTGTGGGCGCGCTTTCCGACACGGGACTTTTGGCCGATTTTGCCGGATACCTTAACGGCGTGATAGGCGGCAATCTGCTTGCGGGCTTTGTAATAGTCATCATAGTTTCTATCATAATTTCAGGTTTTGTTGACAATGTGCCGTACATAATAGCGATGTTGCCGGTGGTAAAGACGCTTTCTGTCAGTATGAACATACAGCCGGAACTGTACATGTTCGCGTTACTGGTCGGCTCCTGCCTTGGCGGAAACCTTACGCCGTTCGGCGCGTCGGCAAACATAGTCGCAATCGGCATATTGAAAAAGGAAGGCATCAACCTGAATTTTCAAAGATGGCTAAAGACCGGAATACCGTTTACATTTATAACAACAACGGCGGCGGCACTGTTGCTCTGGTTCGTTTGGACGTGAAAAGCGCCGTCTAGCGGCTTGGCTATTGCCGGTAAATAAAGCTTATATTAGCGCCCATTTCAAAGTGCGCAATATCCGTTATAAATGAAAGGCTTACGCTGGTATTATAGAAATGAAAAGCGATGCCTTCGTATATGCTGAGGCTGAAACCCACGGAGTCGCGCCAGCCGGCAATGCCGTCACTGGTTACTTCAAAAGTCGTGTTGTTTCCGGCAATCGACCGGAAAGCGGATTGATAGCTGTTCATTTGATTTACGGACATAGCTGTCAGTTTTGTTCCGCCAATAGAAATGGCATCTCCGTCCGTAAACTTAATGCCGGTTCTCGTTAGGGAGGCGCCTGTTCTCAGGCCGCCGTAAACGGTAAGCCGCGGTTCCCAAAATCTTTTCGAGGCCGTCAACTTAAGATAAAATGCCCATGTTTCCCAATAAACGCCGGCCATGCCGTTTTTAACGGTTATATCGTCAGAACCCGATTTTACCGTTAAACTGCCCTTGCGCCGCAGTCCGCCGGTCGCACGGTCAACTTCGAATCCCAAGGATATGGCGGGGAACATGAATCTGTCGGCAACCAGTTCCCAGCGAAAATCCAAGCCGAAAACGCAGGACTCGTAATTTATCGAATCGTTAAAGAGCGGTATATATGGCAGCCAGCCCCACTTTAAGCCTATATCAAACGGCAGCGATTTTAAGCCGCCAACACGCGTTTCTATAGTATATGCCGGCATGAGCTGTTTGGACGCGAAACTGTCATCGCTTCTATACCCTAATTGAGAAAGCAGATAGTTAAGTTTGTCAATTTTCAACGTTGTCAATCCAACGGTAATCCCCGCTCCCCAATGCGGCGGAATATCGACCAATTGGCCGACATACGAATCCGGCCAGTTAAGCCCGACAGTCGCCATAAGCGGCAATGCTCCTGTAATATCTTTTGAAAAATCGTTTAGAGCGTCGGAAAGTGTCTTTAAATCGGTTCTCTGCTGGCTAAAACCGTTCCCGAAATTGAAAAAAAAAGCCAAAACAGCAAAAACTATGGCCAGCGGGCGTTTTTTTTTCATGGGATACTTATTCCTACAATCTCCATATAGTATTTGACAGCAAGATTTGCGTTACAATAATAGAGTTGTTTAGAAACTTCAGTTTATAAACAACAACCGCTAAAAACAGCAAAATGCAAAGCATTTTGCAAGACTTGGGAGACAACCAACCGGGTTGTCGAACAAGTCCAATAACTTTTCCCGCAAATTGACCATGATATGTCAAACCGCGCTTTCGCCGGCAAAACCGCCATGGCTAATCGCCTACTCGTCCTCTTATGCGGGCTCCCAGTGACAGGAGTCTGTCCACAAGACGCTCGTAACCGCGTTCAATTTGGTATACATTGCTGATGACGCTGTTGCCTTCGGCGCATAGGGCGGCGATTACCATTGCCATGCCGGCGCGAACATCGGGACTGCGAAGGTCTGCGCCGTGCAGACGGGCGGGGCCGGACACTACGGCGCGATGCGGATCGCAAAGTACGATGCGCCCGCCCATTCCGATTAGCATGTCAACAAAAAACATTCGCGACTCGAACATTTTTTCGTGGATAAGCACCGTGCCTTCGACCTGAGTCGCCACGACGGTAACGATGCTTGTTAGGTCGGGCGGAAAGCCGGGCCAGGGCGCGTCGTCAATTTTCGGTATCATGCCGCCCAGATCGTGGTTCACCTTGAGCGGCAGATTCCCAGGCACGCGCAACGTCCTGCCCTCGTGCTCCCAAGTTATTCCCAGCTTGCCAAAGGCGACTTTGGCCGGGCGAAGATCGCCGGGCAGAGCTCCCTCGATGCATATCTCGCTCCGCGTGGCCGCAGCAAGCCCTATAAACGAGCCTACCTCCATGTAGTCCGCGCCTATCGTGTAATCGCAACCGCCGAGCCGTTTGCGGCCGTGTATCACGAGACGGTTCGCGCCGATGCCGTCTATGCCGGCGCCCATCATCACGAGCATCCGGCAGAGATCCTGAACGTGGGGTTCGCTTGCCGCGTTGTTAAGTATCGTGTCGCCTTCCGCTAGAACCGCCGCCATAACGGCGTTTTCCGTGGCCGTAACGGACGCCTCGTCCAAAAAAATGTCGGTTCCGGTTAGCTTCTTGGCCGTAAAATAGAAATCGTCCGCAGTGTAAACCTGCGCGCCAAGTTCCGTAAGGGCAAGAAAATGCGTATCGAGACGCCGGCGGCCTATGACATCCCCGCCTGGCGGCGGCATCACGATCTTGCCTGCCCGCGCCAGCAACGGCCCAGCGAACAGTATCGAGGCGCGTATCTTTTCGGCGGCGTCCGACGGCAAGACGCAGCTTTTTATGTCCGAAACAAGCCGCCACGAGTGTCCGCCAAGCGCCTCTGCAGTCCCGCCAAGCGCCCGGAACACCTCAATCATAACGTGGACGTCTTCGATTTCGGGAATATTTCTTAGTATCACAGGTTCATCGGTCAAGAGAGCCGCCGCGATGCATGGCAACGCGGCGTTCTTATTGCCGCTCGCCTTCAGCGTCCCGCGCAACGGATAGCCGCCCTCTACCAAGTATTGATTCATGCTTCCCAACATACAATAAAAGCGGTAAACGGTAAACCGCAGCGCGTTAAACCCGACGGCTGGCGGCTTCAGTCTTTACTTGCCGGTGGTTTTCAGATACTCTGGTAGTTTGGAGGGTTTTATGCGTTTAATAACACGAGCTGACTTTGACGGGCTGGCTTGCGGCGCGCTGCTCGAACACTTGGGGCTGATAAACGAGTGGCTGTTCGTGCATCCGAAAGACATTCAGGACGGCTTGGTTGACGCCACGAAAAATGACATCGCGGCCAATGTGCCATACATAAAGGGTTGCGCGTTATGGTTCGACCACCATTCGAGCGAGGAGGAGCGGCTCGGACGGGATTTCAAATTTGAGGGCGCGTCGCGCGAATCTCCAAGTTGCGCCCGGCTGATTTATGAATACTACGGAGGCGAAGCAAAACTAGGGAAATTTAGCGAGATGGTCAAGTATGCGGACAAGGTTGATTCGGGAAATCTTACAGTTGACGAGATCAAGCGTCCTGAAGGCTGGATACTGCTTGGTTTTATCGTCGATCCGCGCACGGGCTTGGGGCGTTTTAGGAATTTTACTATCAGTAATTTTGACCTGATGAAAAAGCTCGCAAAGGCCGCGCTAGGCAAACCTGTCGAAGAAATACTGAATATGCCGGATGTCAAACAGCGGGTAGAAGTTTACTTTGAGCAGAACGGCATGTTTATCAAAATGGTCAAAGAACATTCAAAGGTATCGGGCAACGCAGTCGTTACCGACCTGCGGGGCGTAAAGACCATACACGCCGGAAACAGATTTCTTGTCTACACTCTGTTCTCCGAGCAAAATATTTCAGTCTGGGTGATGGACGGCAAAATGAACGTGAACAGTGTTATCACGGCGGGCTACAGCGTCATAAACAGGACGGCAACGGCTGATATAGGCAGCCTGATGTTGAAGTACGGCGGCGGCGGCCATCGCAAGGCCGGAACTTGCCAGACGGCCTACGCTGAAACGGACCGCGTTCTGGGCGAAATATTATCGGAAATATGTTAGCCGCTTTCGGTCAAATACAGGAGGCAAACTTTAATGAATATAGCGATGTTATTTTTAAGGGCCGCCGCGCGGAGTTTGACAGCGTTGCGCTCCAATATCATGAAAACGGTTGTAGTAACAGCGTTGCTTGCCTTTCCCGTTTGTACGGGTGTTGCCCAAGGGCAGCCGCCGGCTCAAGAACAGCCTCAGCCGACGCTTCTTGACCGGCAACAGACGGCCAGCCCGGACGACGCGCTGTTTGTTATAGACGTGAATCCATTCATGTGGATATTTTCAGGCATTCCGGATGAAAATAACAACAGGTCTGTATTTTTTGACATAGGCATTCAGTTCAATATGCTGCCGGGCTTGTCGTTAAGGTTTAATCCCTCGGTTTCTTTCGGCTTTACCAGCGAAACGGCTTTTTCCGACGCGCACGTAAATTTTGTCGAAACGGAACTGCCGCTTACGCTTATCTGCTTCCCGTTTTCGGAAAACGAATATCTGAGGCCCGTTTTTTTCGGCATTTCCATAATAAACGCATATCATGATATTAAAGAAAACGACGGACTCATTGTGTCGATAGGGGCTATGCTTGAAATAGGTTACCAGATAAAGCTGTCGAATCATCTTGCCATAACCCCGTCTGCCGGAATATCGCGTATGTTTCCAAGACTGCTTAACGACGGGGCTAACGAAGCGCCCAACTTTAACCTTTATTCCCCATGGACAAGCGACACGCCGATAGCGCCCCGCGTACGGCTGACGCTAGGCGTCTGGGTATAGACGCTATTTTAGTTTTTTCCTCAGCCTGCGGCGGCTGTTGCGCTCGGATTTCTTTTCTTCTGCGGTTTTTTCGGGCAACGCGGCGGCGGTTTTCAGCGAAGCGTAATTTTGCGGGTAAAATATTACCGGCTTTGCTCCGGGAAAACGAGGAGCAAAGATCATGAATAACAGCGCTATCAGTATCATGCCGGCGGAAAAAATCTGTCCGGTGGAAAAACTTGTCAGGGGATGAGCGAGAGCGAGCGGCAGATCGTTGGGCACAAGCTCGATACGATACCCCAAATCGCTGTCCGCCTCGCGAAAATATTCGATTGCAAAGCGAATCAGCCCGTAGCCTGTCATATATACCGCCATGATGAATCCCTTGTACGGCTTCTTGTTTCGCAACAGCCAGCAGACGAACCACATGAACACGCCTTCAAAAAAAGCCTCGGCAAGCTGGGTTGGGTATCGCGGCAGATTGACAGCCGGCGACACGCCGGAAGCACTCTGCGGGATCGACACGCCTGTTTTTGCGGCAACATCGCGTACCCATTCAAGGTCGGGCGGAAAACGCTCGGCATTGGGGAATATCATGCCAAAAGACGCTGTCGTGACTCTGCCGTACAGTTCCCCGTTTATGAAATTGCCCAGCCTGCCGAAGGTATAGCCCAGCGGTATCGAAGCGCACAACATATCGCCAATCTCGCGCGCGTCGAAGCGGTGAACGACAGACCATAGCAAAATGCCGGTAAAACAGCCTATTACGCCGCCGTGATAGCTCATGCCCTGCAATCCGGTAAAATGTCCGTTGCGAAACGGCCAGAAAATCAGCCACGGCTGCCTGACATATATATCGCTTGTCTCGTAAACCAGCGTGGCAAACAGTCGTGCCCCTAGAAGCAGTCCAAGTATGCCCCAAAAAAACAGACCGGATAACTGCTCGTCCGTCATCGGGAAACGGCGCTCCCGTACCTGTTTGCGGAACAGCAAAAACGCGACAGAAAACGCTACAATGTACATTAGCCCGTACCAGCGAACCGGCAGTCCCGGAATCACTTCCGGTTTAAGCCACGCGGGGAATTTGACCGCTAACCGCATCAGTTCCATATAAATAGCTCCAGCGGCAATGATATGTGAAAATCTCTGTTTTTGTAACCCGCCGGCATAATCGCCAGTCCGCTCTCCCGGACGACTCGCAACCGCCAATCGTCAGTTCATTGCTAACTGCCCATTAATCATAGCCCATTAGTTTGCGATGGCAGGCAGGCCGCCCCGGCCGCTGTCGCGACCGGGGCGCGGGGATTATTTCTTTATCGGGATGACGCGCTTTTGAGCTTCGACGCGCTTTTTAATTTCCAAGGTAAGCAGTCCGTTGTTAAACGAAGCGTTGACGCTGTCGGGGTCAGCGTTTTCCGGCAACTTAAACGAGCGGCTAAAAACGTCATAATGCCGTTCGCGGACAAGGTATTTTTTCCCGTCGTCCTTCGTTTCCGTTTCTGTTTCTTTTTTCGACAGGATGGTCAGAACGCCGCTGTCGACGGTCAGTTCGATGTCCTTGTCGTCGCAACCGGGCAGGTCCGCCTTGATATAGTAAG
>JAIRSQ010000201.1 GCA_031255395.1 Spirochaetaceae bacterium
GCTTGTTCGCTCCCGTTTTGTGAAAACGGAATTCGCAATGTTTGAAACCGCGGAAAAACCGGCACTTGCGGGAGAGCGGCTTGCGATTCCGCCCTCCTGTCTTGAAGCCCTTGCGGAAGAGGCGGCCGGGCGGATTGCGTTTTTATACAGACGCTCGCATTTAGGACTGCTTGCCGCCGCCTGCTTCGAAGACGGCACGACAGCGGGCGAGCGGGCTGTAATCCGTTGCCTGCTGGAAAATGCCTGCGTCTCGGCGGAAGGCCGCCTGCCGCTCTGTCAGGATACCGGCACGGCCTGCGTGTACGGATGGAAGGATGAAGGTGTGATTACCGGAGCGGACGACGTGGCGCTTATCGAACAGGGAATAGCCGCCGCGTACGGGAAACGCCGTCTTCGCGCCTCGCAGATCGCCCCCGTGTCCTTCTTTGAAGAGTACAACACCGGCAACAATCTGCCCGCCCAAATCCGAATTGAGGCGGCAGCGTCCTGGGGCGGTTCAACGCCTGTCTACCGTTTCCTGTTTGTAGCGAAGGGGGGCGGTTCTTCGAACAAGACCGCCTATTTTTCGTTTGCGCCGTCATTCCTGTCACGCGACGAGTTTGACTGCTTCCTGCAAGAAAAGATAACGGCACTCGGAACCTCAGCCTGCCCGCCCTACAGGCTGGCAGTCGTGGTTGGCGGTTCCAGCCCCGAGCAAAACCTTGAAATACTGAAACTTGCCACTACGGAACTGCTGGATGAAGCGGCGTATTTCGACACGGACAATGCCAATGCGGAACGCTTCGATTCTGCCGGTTTCCCGATACTTCGGGACTCCTTCTGGGAAAACAGGGCTAAGGAGATCGCATGTAAAAGCGGTTTGGGGGCTCAGGCTGGCGGGGAACGCCTGCTTCTGGACGCCCGCGTGTTCCGTTTGCCGCGCCACGCCGCGTCCTGCCCGGTTTCCATCGGAGTTTCGTGCGCGGCGCACCGCAATATGCTGGCCTTCATAGACGAACGCGGCGTTTTTCTTGAAAAACTTGAAGAAAATCCCCGTGAATTTCTAAATGAAGCGCTAAAACATACGGATTCTTCCAAGAAAACGGAAATAGAAACGCGTCGCGTAAATTTTGGCACGCCCGTAACGGCGGTATGCGCCGCGCTGTCCCACTTCAAGACGGACGATACGCTGCTTGTCAGCGGAAAACTGCTCGTGGCTCGTGACGCGGCGCACCTTGCCTGGCGCAAACTGCTGGAACAGGGCAAGCCGTTGCCCGAATACCTGTTCCGGTATCCAGTCTTTTACGCCGGCCCGTCCGAGACGCCTGCAGGATGCGTGACGGGCAGCATAGGACCTACGACATCGGCGCGTATGGACGGCTTTGCGGACGAACTTCTTTCACGCGGCGCTTCGCTCGTTACCGTCGGCAAAGGCAGCCGTTCCGCTCTTTGGAGCGAAGCGGCCCGAAAGTACGGCGGCCGATACCTTGCCGCGCCCGGAGGAGCCGCCGCACTGATAGCCAGCCGGAACATCGTCTCCGTAGAAACCATCGACTACAGCGAACTCGCAATGGAAGCCGTGCGCCTGCTGGAAGTTAAGGACCTGCTCCTGTTTGTAAACTAAACGTCGGCAGGGATGCTCATTCTTCCTCAAATTTTGAGGCAAACATACGGACTATGCGGTCAACCGCCTCGCGCTCGTCTTCTCCGTCAGCGATTACTTTTATTTCGCTGTTGTACGCCGCCCCCAGCGTGATTACGCCAAGGATTGATTTTGCGTTGATGCGTTCCGACCCCAGTTCAAAATATATTGACGACTTAAAATCCTTTGTTACCCCTACAATCAGCGATGCCGGACGCGCGTGTATGCCCGCCCGGTTTACAACCTTTACAACCTCTTGAACCATCAAGCCGCCTCTCTATGTGATATTGTTCTGTCCAAAATATACGGAACTTGCCCGATCGCTTTCAATCCATTTAAGAATGTTGCGTTCAAATTCTTTTCCCGAATTATAGCCCATGCTTTTAAGACGCTCGTTCATAACCGCCGCTTCAATAACTATGCAGCAGTTACGGCCTGATTTTACCGGCACGACCAGTTTGTGCAGGCTTACGCCCAGTATGTCTGTATATTCGTCCTTGCTTCCAAGCCGATCGTAATTTTTGCTCGGATTCCAGTCTTCCAGTTCTATAACGAGCTGTATCCGCTTGCGGTCGCGTATGGCGCCGACTCCGAACATATGCGTTACGTTGATGACGCCGAGCCCGCGAATTTCCATGTGATGCCCGATTATTTTGTTTGCGCCCGTTCCGACAAGCGCATTTCCGTTTACACAGTGAATCTTTACAGCGTCGTCCGCGACAAGACGGTGTCCCGATTTTATCAGTTCCAGCGCTATCTCGCTTTTTCCCACGCCGGACTCGCCTAAAAGCAGAACGCCAATCCCGAAAACTTCGAGCAAAACGCCATGAACCGTTTTTTGTGGCGCGAATATGATCGACAGTATACGCAGGATGCGCGCCACGAAATTGGTGGTATCAAGACTTGTCGTAAGGATGGGACAGCCGGACTTTTCCGCTTCTTCCACAAAGAACGCTTCGGGAAGAAGCCGCGTCGTAAAGATGCAGCACGGTATTTTGTAACTGAACAGTCTGTCTATCGAAGAGGTGTTGTTTTCCGCAATCATTTTGCCAAGGTAGGCAACCTCGCCCCGCCCGAAAATCTGAATCCTGTCGTTGGCAAAAACTTCAAAAAAACCCGACAGCGCAAGCCCAGGCCTGTTCACTTCCGGGACGCTGATTTGACGGGACAACCCTCTCCGTCCGCAAAAACAGTTTAAATCAAGCGAGTCGTGTTCTTTAAGGTCGAGTCCGATGAGGTCAAGGACAGTGAATTTTTTTTCAGGCACAGCGATTACAGTGTAGCCTTATATTTTTTCATTCGCAATGGGAGCTAAGAGCAGGCCGGCG
>JAIRSQ010000038.1 GCA_031255395.1 Spirochaetaceae bacterium
TGGCATCCGGTGCAAATGTCTTTGTCAATAGTGATTACTGCCATTATTTTCCTCCTTCTTCACAGTTGCAGGCCGGGACAGCCGACGGCGAGGTATACACGCCCATCGCGTTTACTGCGGCGATCCGTTTTTCGTCAATTTCTGCGGCTGGGTCGACAAGGCGCAACGCCTTATTGGGACAGTTTGCCGCGCAGGCCGGTTCGTTCGCATCGATGCACAGGTCGCATTTGTAGACCAGTTTTTTCGAAACGCCTTCTTCTTCCGCCACATCCGCAACGGAGAACACGTTGATAGCGCCGAACGGGCAGGCTATCGCGCAGTTGCGGCAGCCGATACAGCGGCGCTGGTCCAGAACGACAACGCCTTCCTGCCGCTTGATCGCGCCCGCAAGGCAGGAACGCATACAGGGCGCGTCCTCGCAGTGATGACACTGAATCGGCATACATGCGTCTCCGGCGCGGGCAAGGAACAGCCGCGGAAGCGCCGGCGACGTGATGTTGCCGACAGTCGCCAGTTTCTGTTTTTGATGCCCGGCGAAACAGGCGAGTTCGCAGGCCCGACAGCCTGTACACTTTTCAGTGTCGGCCAGCACAAAAAACGATTGTTTTACACTCATAATGACTCCTCTTTTCTGGCGGAGGCAACGCCGTCCGCGCAAAATAAAATATTAACACCTCCGTGTCAATGATATTTCCTTTCAAAACGCTCTTATCAGCGCGTATCCCGCCCGATGTCAAAACATGGACATGGCGTTCACTGCCTGCGTCCGCTTATCCTCGATAGTCGTTTTCGTTATTATCGCTTTCTGGACGGCGTGTTTGCAGTCCGCTATACATCCCGGAAGCCCGCCATTAAGGTTAAAATTCCGGCAGTCCGGGCATTTTTTTGTGTCAACTAGCAGATCGCCGCTTATAAAAGCGAGCGCGCTGTCCCCGCAGACAACAACGCAACTGTCTTGGGCGCATTCCAAACAACGCACTATCAACATAAAGTCCGCATTATCCATAAACTTTGTCCCCAAAACCTTCTTACAATAATTAAACCATGCTTTTTTCCAATTGGCAAGAATTTTCTTAACCGTTCAGCTTTTGAAACGAAACGTTTCAGGCGTTTTATGTTGGGAAAGGGACTAGGGAAAATCGATTTTTCCGGCGTGCCTGTAACTGTAGTATTCGTTTTCGGTGAAGATAAGATGGTCAAGAAAATTTATGCCAAGAATACAGGACGCTTCTATCAGGCGTTCCGTTACATCGTCGTCCTGCTTCGACGGCCGGGCAATGCCCGACGGGTGGTTGTGGGCCACGCAGACCGCGCTGGCGCGGTCCGCGATTATGTCGGCAAAAACCTCCCGCGGATGGACAAGGGACCTGTTTACAAGCCCCACGGTAACGACCCTTATGGCCAGGACTTCATGCGCCCCGTTCAGCGACAAGCTTATAAAATGTTCCTGGCGGCGGTCGGCGTAGTGCCGTATCAACGGAAAGACATCCGCCGCCGTTTTTATCCGCGCGCCGCGAACGCCCCAGCGTCTTCTGCCAAATTCCAGCATGGCGACGATGGAACAGGCCTTGCTTTCGCCTATTCCGGTCAAAACTGAAAGGTCTTTTACAGAAGGGATGTTTTTGTCCGCATCCAGCCTTTCGCGGAGTTCCCCTGCCAAAACGCTGGCGTTTTTGCCTTTTATGCCGGTGTTAAGAAGTATCGCGAGCAATTCCCGGTCGGAAAGAGCCGCAGGCCCGTCGCGCAGAAGCCGTTCGCGCGGACGCAGGTTTTTCGGGAGATTTCCCGGCGCGATAAAACAGGCTTTTTCGCCTGGCTTAACGCTGTTTGCGTCCCGGTCTGACAACAGGGCTTTTAATACGGCGTTGAAATTTCTTTTTTTCACATATATATTATAAGGCGAAGGATACGGAACGCTTTAATTTTTGCCGATAAAACCGATATTTTAATTACAAATGCTGTTAAGACAAGTATTTTACCGTAAAAAACTGGTACGGGCGGTTTTTCTTGCGCTTGCGCTTTTTTCCGGCGGTCTGTCCGCCGTTTCAGCGCTTGATGTGCCTCTGCGTAAAATAGCGGACGATTCCGCTCTTCGCAGAAAGCTGTTCGATCCATGGTTCATCGAGGCGCCTTCCCGCGTGCTGTCAAAGGCCAAACGGCTCGAAACCTTGCCGGACGGCGCAAGAATCGAGGTACGGACGGAACGGGAACGGGGCGAATTCGGCATAGTCTTGGCGCGGGAAAGCGGAGGCGCTTTTTCGGGCTGGACACAGGGCTCATGGGTAGTAACCCGCAACGTTGAAAGCGGCGCTCTGCTCCGCATAAGGTTCTTCCCGCGCAGCGATCCCTATACATACATCCAGTTCCGCCCGCTTGACGGCGGACGCAGCCTTATGGACGCGGTGGCTTACGGCGCTTATCTGGCTCAATCCGCAAGCGTGCCGTTAAGTTTTGAGCGCCTGCTGACCGCCTCGTTGCGGGACATACTGCATGTGGCGGATAATCGGGAATTGTTCCGTTATTTTGAACCCGAGCCGGAAAACTACGCGGGAATACGTACACTCGTAACCCGCTTAAGGCAGCGTTTGCCGGAGCTTTCTTTTGCCGATGACGGCGCCATCAACGAAAACGGGGACTATGTTTTTATAAATACTCTTATGCCGCAGACGGAACCTTACGGACTTAACTGTTCGGGTTTCGCCAAATGGCTGGTTGACGGGCTGCTTCTTCCGGTAACCGGCAGCAGGTTGCCAATATCCATGCTCAAACAGCCTTACGGAGAGCGCGGCTCCTCGCTTACCCGGCCTTACGAGTCGTTGCGGGACCCGTTTTTTGGCCTTGACTGGACGCGGAACCTCGCCGCCGCCGCCAATGCCGCGATAAAGTCTCCCGCTTTTGCCGTTCTTGACGAGATCGAAGTGAGGGAAAGCCCGTTTTCACAGATAATCGTGCGCAAAGGCGGGACAAGCCGAACGGAACCGTACACGGGCTTTTTGCCGGACGCGGGTTTTGCCGTCAAGGGTTTGCCGTCCCTGCTGTACGCCCTCGCTATCGACGAGCCGGGGGTAATCTACTTGGGCGCGGTGAACGCTGAAATGCTGCCCAAGCCGCGTATGCGCCAATACTTCCACATAGCGGCCTTCCTTCCATATTTTGACGGAGACGGCGTTTTTCATGTCGCTGTATTCGAGAGCGCGGCTGAAACCTCGTTCAGCCGTTTTGTCGCCCGCTATCCCGAAAACTACATCAACCTGGTCCGACTCCCTTCGGAGACGATTTTTGAGCCGTGAACGCGCCGTCGTGTCTTACGGCAAATTGAGCTTGCCTATGATCGTTTCCAAAGCCTTTCTGACGGGCGCGTCGAATGGCAGCGTAACTAGCGGCTTTCCGGCCGAGTCATAATCGTACACAAGAGCGTCGTCGGGCAGAACGCCAAGCAGCTTTAGGTTTTGCGCGCCGATTTCCTGCTTGACGCCGTCGGCAAGCTCCCCTGCCGGAGCGCGGTTTACAATAAGGCCCGTGTCTTTTGCCCTTAGGTCCAGGTCGTTTATCATCTTTGCTATGCGCCCGACCGCCTGAATGCCGCGCCGCGAACAATCGCTGACAAGAAGAATCATGTCAACGGGGGGCAGAACGCCACGGCTTATATGCTCAAGTCCCGCCTCGTTGTCAACGACCATATAAGCGTAATTCAGGTAATATTTGCGTATCTGCTCACGCAGAATATCGTTTACAAAGCAGTAGCACCCCTTGCTCTGCGTCCTGCCCATCACCAGCATATCAAATTTGTCATGCTCTATCAGGGCGTCGCCGAACTTGTAATTGGCGTACTCCTGCTTGGACATGCTGACGGGGATCGGGCTGGGATCCGCCATCTCAGCGTGGGCGATCTCTTCGCGCAGGTCTCCTAGCGTCAAATCGACTTCGACGCCCAGCACCTCGTTCAGATTGGAGTTAGGGTCGGCGTCGACAGCAAATATCGGCCCCTTTCCCGCCTTGATCAGGTGATCGATAAATAAGCCGCAGGTTGTCGTTTTTCCTACGCCGCCCTTGCCGGCGAATGCTATGGAATAAGTCATGCCGTAACCGTAAATCCCGCTTCCTTGACAGCGTTTTCAAGCGTTTCAAGGGCGACGCTATCGTCATGTTCGACATCGGCTTTCCCCGATTTAAGGTTGGCCTTGGCCTTCTTTACGCCCGAAACGGCCTTAAGAGCTTCCGTTACATGCTTTACGCAGTGCTCGCAAGTCATGCCGCCAACAGAAAGAACGGTTTTAACAAGTTTCATAAATCTCTCCTTGTGTTAAGTATACCGCATTAATGATAAATAAAAGCAGTTAGAGTGTCGAGACGAGCGGGCGCGGTCGCGGAGTTGCGGCAACCGCTCCAGGCCGCTAACCCGCCCGCGCGTGCGCAGGCTGCCCGCGGGCGGGTTAGCGGGCCGCGTTCAAATAGCTGCTGAGTGCGTCCTCCGCGTTTATGTCGCGGTTTAGGACGCTGTAAACGATGGAACAGAGCGGTATTTTAAGCTTGTATTTTTCTTGAAGCCTGTTTACGTGCCTGCTCGCGACGACTCCTTCGGGCATATAGTCGATTTCATCTATTCTTGCTATTAAATCGTCGATGTTTTTGTACGGAGCGAGGATGTTTTTTTCGATTACTTCGCGTCCGAAGCGACGGTTGCGCCCGTAGGCCGAGCGACAGGTTACGTCGAGGTCTCCGATGCCCGCTATCGAGGTGAATGTTTCTGCGTGTGTCGCGCCCATGGCGCGTCCTAGCAGCTGTATCTCGTTCAGTCCGGCGGCGAGCAACAGGGAGCCGGTGTTGTCGCCGAAAAGGTTTTTCATAGTTTCGTCGGAAGAGATTTTCGAATTGTGCGCCTTGAGCGCGTCAAACACGCCGAAGGCTATCGCGATGATGTTTTTCATGGCCGCCGCGACCTGTACGCCGCGCGCGTCAAGGGACGAAAAAACAAACAAGCTCTGATTTTTTAGCAGATAGCGGAAGCGTATCGATTCGCGGGCGTTTTGGCTTGCGGCTATAAGTCCGGTTATCGTTCCGCGCGCCACTTCTTCTGCGTGGGAGGGGCCGGATATGTAAACCAGTTTGCCGCTATAAAAGCCTGGCATATAATCTTCCAGCGCGTCGATAATAAGGCACGGTCCGGCAGGCGAGTCAAGAAAGCCCTTGGTTATGACGCCGACTGACGTTTTTCCTTCGCGTATCGAAGGCACGGCCAGCAGTTCCTTCGCTTTGTCAAGCAGGTACAGCGAAGGCACGGCAAGGATTAAAAAATCTTTGCCGTTTGCGGCTTCGGCGACGCTGTTCGTTGCGGACAGGCATTCAGGCAGTTTGATCCCGTCAAGATAGCGCGAATTGGAGCGCTCCGAATTTATCTCGTCAGCCTGCTCCTTCCTGCGGCACCAAATAGAGGTTTTATAGCCTTTTCCGGCGATAACCTTGGCGATGGCCGTTCCCCACGCGCCGGCCCCTATCACCGCAGCCGTTGACGCCGTCATGCCGCGCTCCTTTCGATAAACAGTATCCTCTCTTTGATGATGTCTATGCCCTGCCGCCAGAAATCCGCGCTCGAAACATCGAAACCGGCCTTAGACGCCAGATCCTCGGCGGTACAGCGTCCCGTCTCTTCGAGGAGTCCGCGGTACGTTCCGGCAAAGGATTTGTCCTCTCTGCCGCGGGCATAGAGCGAGAGCGCGAAAAGATGCCCGAAGGCGTACGGATAGTTGTAGAATTGCAGTGCCGGACTGTAGTAATGTATTTTTGCCGCCCACATGTAAGGGTGAAGGTTTTCCGGGTCGAGAGCGTCGCCGTAAGTTTTTTTCTGAGCGTCAAGCATGATGGCGCAGAGTTCCGCGGCGGAAAGTTCGGCGTTTTCGCGCCGTGAAAGCAGTTCGGCCTCGAAACGGTAGCGCGAAAGTATGTCAACCAGGGTTTGGCACGAGTCCCTGACGCTGCCTTCGATTAGGTTCAGTTTTTCGGACGGGGCTGAGGTTTTTACCGCTTCCTCGAAGACAAGGGTTTCGGCAAAAAGGCTCGCAGTTTCGGCCAGCGTCATCGGGTATGCCGAAAGCGCGCTCGGCAGATCCTTTATTACCTCGTGATGCCATGCGTGTCCCGTTTCATGCGCCAGCGTCAGCGCCGCATCAAAGGTTCCGTCAAAGTTGCACAGGATGCGGGATTCCTTTGCCAGCGGAAAACTCGTGCAGTAAGCACCGCCTATCTTGCCGTCCCGCATACCGGCGTCCGCCCAGCCCTTGGCGTAGGCAGCGCGCGCGAACTCCGCCATCGCCGGATCGAATTTGCCTAAACAGTCCGTAACAAAATCGCAGGCTTCGTTCCACGTCCAGACTTTTCCGCCGGCGGAGTTTACCGGCGCGAAAAGGTCAAAGAACGCGCATCTTTCAACGCCTAGCAATTTTGCCTTGCTTTTCAGGTAGCGGCGGAACAGCGGCAGGGAGCTTTCGATGGCGGAAATCAGGGAACTCAGGGTTTTTTCGCTTATCCGCGACTGCAAGGCGGATTTTTGCTGCGGGCTTTTCCAGCCGCGCCGCTTGTCGACAGTCAGAGCGTGCCCCTTTACGCCGTTTAACGCCGCCGCCATCGGGACCTCTACCGTCTTCCAAGCCTCAATTTCGGCGGCGTACGCCCGCCGCCGGGTTTCCCTGTCTTCGTTGCGCGCCAGCGCTCGCAGTTCCGTGGCGGTCTTACGCCCGCCTGTTTCAGCGTCCCAGACGGCGCTTGCGGTTGACGCGAGTGCCTCGTGCAGCCGCGACCAAGCGTCCCCGCCGGAACGGCAGAGGTCGTTGGCCAGGTCTTCAAGGGCGGTTTCCATCTGAAACGCCGCCTTTGTTATCGATTCGGAAAGAAAAAACGCGTATGGCGCAAGGCCGGAATTGCCGGTGGCAAGACGCATGACCTGTTCCTTGTTAGCGGCAAGGATGTTTCTAAAACGAGCCCTGTTCTTGCCGAGCGGCAGTCTTAGCGCGTCAAGGCGGCAAATTTCGGCGCGGGCGCGTTCGTTCCGCGTGTCGGCGGTATAGACAGCCTCCGCGTACGCGCTCAAATTTCCGGCATAATCGTTAGCCGCGTCAAAAGCACTTATCAGATTGAGCAGGGTTTCCGCCTTAATTCCGCCCGCCTCAGCGCCCGACAAGCCGTCAAGCGGGCTTTCAAGTCCGGCTATCCGCTCCTTCAAGAGGCCGCAGTCCCGCCTGTATTCCTCGCTGTCGAATGACGGGTAAACGGAACTTAAATCCCATTCGGGAGTATTCAAATCCATAGGTTCAATATATCCGAATTTTTAATTGTTTGTAAGCAAAGGGTTTTACTTTCGCCAGGGCGGAGTTAAAAACCGTCCGCGCAGCGTGTTGCCGGACAAACTTTCGAGCCTTATTTTGGCAAATGTTCCGATTAGGGAGGGCGGTCCTTCCGCCACTGCCGTCTCGTCGCGCTCCGTTCTGCATAGCAATTCGCCGCTGTTCCTGCGCGAAATCCCTTCTACCAGCGCTTCTTCCGCGCTGCCGATGCGGGAACGCAACAGTTCGCCCGTATGCGTCCGCTGCAGTTCTATCACGCGCCGCAAACGGGCTGATTTTACCTCGGGCGGCACGCGCCCCGGCATATCAAAGGCCGTCGTTCCTTCACGCGGGTTGTAGTGGTACATGAAGGCGTACAGGAAGCGCGTTTCCTCCATCAATGTCAGTATTTCTTCGAAATCATCGTCCGTTTCGCCCGGGAAGCCGACCATAATATCGGTTGACAGGGTGATTCCGGGCATGGCTGAGTGGAGCGCGGCGACAATTTCCAAAAAGCGTTCCCGCGTGTAGCGGCGGTTCATTGCGGCTAGTATGCGGTTCGAGCCGTGCTGGACGCAGAGGTGCAGGTGGCGGCAGAAGACGGGGTTGTCCGCCATCGCTTCGATTGTCCGCCGGGAGATGTCTTTGGGGTGGCTCGAAAGAAAGCGTACCCGCCGGATAGCCGTTCCGGCCGTTTCCCGTGCCACCCGTTCCAGCAACGACGGGAAGTCAGCGTTTCCGCTGGCGTAAGAGTTGACGTTCTGTCCCAAAAGCGTTACCTCTCGCGCGCCGCTCTCGGCGAGAGCGGCGATTTCGGCGCATATCTCGCCGGGAGGGCGGCAGACTTCCCTGCCGCGCGTATAAGGCACGACGCAGTACGAGCAGAAATTGTCGCAGCCGTGCATGATCGGCACAAAGGCGCGAAAACTGCCGGCCTCGTGATGGCTGGCGGCAAAACTGAAGGGCGGCAGGCAGTCTTCCGGCGGGGTTTCCCGCCTAGCTACTTCGTTCTGCGTAACATTTTTATCCGATTGTCCGCCTAAAACGCCGCGCGCGTCCTCTATTTCGGCCAGAATCCGCGTGAAAGCGGCGCGTTCCAGCGTGCCCATTATAAAATCGGCACCGTTTTCAGCCAGCTTGCCTCCCAAACGGCTCGCCATGCATCCGCAAACCAGCACAAACAGCGGATCGTTCCGCAAGCGGCGCTGTTTTTTAAGCGCGGCATAATGGGCAAGCCGTCCGAAAACCCGCTGTTCCGCGGTCTGGCGTACGGAACAAGTGTTTATCACGACCAGCAGCGCGTTTTCCGCGTCGCCTGTCTCTAGCCAGCCCCGCCCGTTAAGCGCCAGTTTTAACGCCGCGCTTTCCGCAATATTCATCTGGCAGCCGTAGGTTTCAAAATGATAGCCCGGCTTTCCGGTTTCCATATTCGTCATTCTATCACAGCGGCTTCAAGAAATAAGGGAGTATGAGGGATGATGTTGACGAATTACATGTGGGCGGACGTCAGAGCGGGCGATTGTCACCAGTCAACTCGCTGGGACCCCCTGCCGCTGGATTGCTTCGCCCGGTCGGGCTCGCAATGACGACTTCCCGGACGACTCGCCAGTCGTCATTGCGAGGGGCCTGGCCCCGAAGCAATCCAGTTGCGGGGCATCCATGGCACTGGATTGCCACGCCGTTTGCGCGGCTCGCAATGACGACTCCCCGGATGCCTCGCCAGTTTCCAAATCGACATCATTGCTCATTGGCCAAGCGGCTCGCAATGACGATGCCACGGATGCCTCGCCAGCTTCCTTGCAAAGCTCACTTCCCGGCCTTATCGCCGGGACAAGCCACCGCCGCCTTTCGGCGCCATTGCTCACTACTCATTGCTCACTACTCATTGCTCACTGCTCACTGCTCATTCGTCCGCTTGACAGGGGATTTTTGATGATATAGATTGAATTATGGCTAAAGAAGAGGCTATCGAAGTCGAAGGCGTTGTAAAGGAAGCGTTGCCGAACACTATGTTCAGGGTGGAGCTTAAAAATCAGAACGGGCATATCATTCTTGCCCATTTGTCCGGGAAGATGCGCAAGCATTATATTCGCATCGTGCCGGGCGACCATGTAAAAGTCGCGCTGTCACCCTACGATTTGAGTCGCGGGCGCATAATATACCGCGAACGATAGCGCGGATGCCTCCTCCAACGGAGATGCCGGCTAATCCCGCGAATCCAGCCCCTCCGTACCACCGTTTTAGCGATTTTATCGACACAAAACAGAATCGTTTTGACGTGCTGGTGTCCCTCCTTGACGAGTTGAAACTGCCGGTTTACGTAGTCAACATGGCCGGCAGGCGGCATATCTTTGTCCAGCCGTCATCCGGCGGAACTTTCGGCAAGAACGGACTAACCGTGCTCGTGGCGCACTATGACAGGGTTGCGGGCAGCCCGGGCGCTAACGATAACGGGGCGGCGGTTTTTATGCTGATAGACGCGGCGCTTCGCCTGCGGGGGCGCGTTACGGACGGGTGGCTTATAATTCTTACCGACAAGGAAGAACTGTCCGACGGCGAGGGGCTGAAGGTTCAGGGAGCGTACAGGCTTGCGCTCTGCCTTAAGGAGACGCGCCTTGAATCCGGGGATTTCTTCATTTTTGATTCGTGCGGGCGGGGAGATACGCTCATCATCTCCAATACGGCCGGCTATCTGCTGAAGAACGAGCGCGGCGGGACGATAGCTCCGCTCAAAAACAGGTTCAGGCTGCTGCGGCTTAGGGCTGTCGAAGCGGCGAAGAAACGCCTTGACGGGCGGTTTCTGCTCATGCCGACGCCTTTTTCGGACGATGCGGGCTTTCTGCGGGCGGGACTGGCGGCGCAAACCATAACGGCGCTGCCAAAGGAGGAAGCGGCAGCGTTCTTGGCGACGGTTCGCAGGAACGAGCTTTATATCGACGCGCTGATTAGCCGCGAGCGCCGGCAGTTTCGCGGCGCGGAGCATATTCCGCCGACATGGCGGTCGCTGAACAGTCCTGAAGACACGGCCGACCGGCTTGACTGGAATAATTTTGAAAACGTGGTGCGGTTCGCCATCGAATTGGTAGCTCGCTGACACCCGCCGGCTCCGCCGTCGCCCAAAAAAGGGCGGTTTTCTGAATAATCGCTCCTTAGGTATATTGGAATATAGACATGAAGAAATTCAGCATAACGAGGGGCGGGTTTTTGCGCGCGTTATTCGCGCTGGTAAGGCGTCCGCTCTGGGGCGTTTATATTTTTACGATAAAATCCATCCTGTACAATTTTTTTTATTTGCAGTATAAAGCCGTTCTGTTCCCGCGCAGGGCAAAGGTTACGCGGGTAGACCATCCGCTGGACGAGGATATACCGTTCCTGCCGTCTTGGATAAACGTTTACATGGATTTTTCGCCGTTCTGGGTGCGTTCGCAGGCGTTTTTAGCCGGAATTCTGGGCAAGGCGGCGGACCCGCACATAGCGGGCTTTGTCCGCTGCATAGGAGAGCTTTACGCGTTCGCCGCCGGAGTTTACAGGCGGAATTTTTCGACAACGCGCCGCCCGTTCTATTTGGGAAGACCCGGTTTTGTATCAATACATATTTTTGACCCGCATTTAATGTGCGTCCCGTCCCTGCACGTGATGGCGGTAGTTTTGACGTACACAAAGATACGCCAGGTTTTAAGCGAGTTTGGCATGGAGAAGGAGTACGCTGCGGAAATCGAGTACGCACGAAAACGCGCTCTCGACATAACCGGATCGATACTCTACGTTAAACAGCACAGCATAAACTGTATCTCGGCGTCGCTTTACGCGATGACGCGCTATGACGCGAAACTGTTCCCCGTTAACGAGGCGCGCGACTTTGTGGACGGGCTTTTCATGGATACGGACTGCGCTATACCGGCTCTGGCGCGGGTGGCGATAAAGCGGCATATCCTGGAACTATACAACGGCTTTGTTGACGCGGGGGCTGACGGCGAAAACTGGGGTCAGCCGCTGCTGGACTTCCTGAAAAAATATAAAGAGTGAGCGGTTGCCGTCAGCGGCGGTATGACGAGTCGAGGTCTAGCTGGTTCCGGTACTTTGAAACGGTGCGGCGGGCCAGCTTTACGCCGTGTTTTTCCAACTGGCGAACGATATCAAGGTCGGAAAGCCGCCGCCCCTCCCGCCGCGAACTCTCGTCTTTAAGAATCTCGCGTATCATCTCTTTTACGCCTTCCTGCGAGTACCGCGAACCGGAGGAGCCTTTCCCGCTGATAGAGTTGCTGAAAAAGTGGCGAATCTCGAAGACGCCCCACTCGGTCTGCATATATTTTCCGTTAGCCGCCCGCGAAACCGTCGTTTCGTGCACGTTCAGTTCGGATGCTATGTCCCGCAACGTGAGCGGCGACAAATATTTGGGGCCGTTCGTAAAAAAGCCCCGCTGAAATTCCAGAATTGCGCGCGCTACCCTTAGCAGCGTGTGGTTGCGTCTGTTTATCGACTGGATAAACCAGCGCGCTTCCTTGACGTTCTCGCGCACAAAGTCCCGATCCGCCCTTTTTAGACCCGTTGCCTTTAGCGTCGTCCGCTTCATAAAAAAAGGCTGAATCCCCAGCACAGGAATCTCTTCGTCGTTAAGAATTATCGAAAATTCTCCGTCCTTGCGGATAACCCGAATATCCGGGATGACAAACCGCGTCTTTCCGGCATTGCCGGATGACCACTGCCTGCCGGGGAAGGGCGAAAGTTTTTTTAGTTTTTTAAACAGTGTCGCAATTTCGTTTTCGCAAAGGCCTGTTTTTAGCGCGGCCGCCTGCAATTTTCCGCGTTCAAGCTCCGCAAGACAAGGTATAAGCCTTTCAATATTTTTTGCAACGGCGCCGCCGTACATTATGCCGGCCTGAACCGCCAGCGCTTCATGGTAACCGGACGTACAACAGCCCGCGGGTTCCAGCCGCCGCACGGCGGCAAGCGCCTTTTCGAGAGCGGCCTTAGTAACGCCTTCCGCCTTTGTAAACAGGGTTTCATGCGGCTCGAGGCTGAAGCCGTCATTGTCGATGTTCTGAATAAGCCTTTCGCCGATAAAGCGCGTCAGGCCGTCCGTAACCTGCAGCCTAAGCTGCCAGAGCAGGTGTTCCTGCAAGGTTTCGCCGCAGGCAAGCGCTCCTTCGATGAACTGCCGCCGCTCGTCCGACGCCGCCTCGCCCCGCCCGCTCCGCACGTAGCCGGAATCGGAGGTGGCCTCGAAATAGTCATACTCTTCGCGGCGCGGCTTGTACATCGTATCGAGCGACGCCAAAGTCTTGTCTTCAAGTATTTCCAGCGCAGGATTGCGCTCAAGCTCTTCTTCGATCCTGTCGCGCAAATCAGCGACCGGCAATTCCATCAGCTTGACGGACTGGATAAGCTGCGGGCTCATCTTTTGCGATAGCCGCTGTTCCTGCGATAGACTGGCGCGTTGAAGCTGCTGCATGGATTTTCGCTGTCGCGCCGCGGCGGTTATGACGGCGCGCGGCGCGGAGTATGCGGCGAAGAAGACTTGAACTTCCATTCCTCTCGGAACCAGCACCTCAAGCTGGCGTGTCTACCAATTCCACCATCGCCGCATGGATAGCCCAACTTTATCAAACGCTAACCTGTTTGTCAAGGGGCGCGTCGCAGACGGCTACGAGTCGTCCGGGGGAGTCGGACTGTGAATGAGGAATGAGCAATGACGCTGGCGAGTGGGGGACTGCGAGTCGACTTTGGGGTCAGACCCCTAGGGGGTCGTCATTGCGAGCGAGCGGCAAATTGCCGCCGCCTCGCAATGACGTATGCCGTTTGGCAATTGTGCCGCGCCGCTATGTTTGGCGCGTAGATGTTGGCACGAAGCAAGCGCTATGCCTACCGACTGACATTGCGGGTGAACTTGTCGATGAACGAGACGAGGGCTTCAACGCCTGATAGCGGCATTGCGTTGTAGAGGCTGGCACGAAGTCCGCCCACGAGTCGGTGTCCGGCAAGGTTCACGAGGCCCTGTTCTGCGGCTTCGCTAAGGAAACGTTTTTCGAGCGAGGCGTGACGGGCCTTGTCGTCATCGTTTACGACAAAGGTAATGTTCATAAGGCTGCGGCAGGACTTTTCGGCAGGCGTGCTGAACAGCGTCGAGGCGTCAAGGCAGTCGTACAGCAACGCTGCTTTACAAAGAAGGCTGGGGAGGGGGCTGGGGGATAAGGCTGGCGGGTGAATGAGCAGTGAGCAATGGGGCCGCCGATAGGCCGTTGCGAGTCGGCCATGCGAGCGGGCTGGCAAGGAGTCACCCAGTAGCGGTTTGCTCACGTCCGCCGTGCGTCCCGCAATGACTGGAGAGTCAGCCCTCTAAACGCTTTTCATTAATTCTATCTGTTTTTTCCTTTCCTTCTTCACTTCATCAAAATTATTTGGATACATTGCGTTTATTAATTTCACGGCATAATCAGAAGCCCATAATGCATGGTTCTTTATATGGGGGCTGTTCGCTATTTGCGCCATGACTCTATAAATTTTTTGCTTTATTGTGTCCTTTTTATCACGGGCAATTTTGAGAAGTTTATCAGCAGAATCCCTTGCCAGTTGAAATTTTGCAAACCCTTTCCCCGTTTCTCCGTTTAGCCACTTTTTATTTATTGCGAAACTTTCCATTATTTCATTACAGGGTTCCATGTTGTTAATTGTTAAAATGTGTTGTCCCAGTAATAAGCAATATTCTACCATTTTCCTGTGACTTTTACTATCAAATATTTTTTAAAGTTCAAGTCTTAGTTCGAGTACGTCATCAATTTTTTTAAATATTCCAGCATACTTGATCATTTTTATCACATTTTCATTATATTCTTCATTACTAATGCTAACCGTTTTCAATATCCATTAATACCATTTTATAATGGATTTATTTTTTGTCAATTTATTTTGAACAAATTTTTCAACAAATTTTAGGGCACATTGCGCATAACTCCCTATACCCACCTCTTTCTTCGCGTATACCACCTGTCCGGCAGTATACCCCCCCCCCCCCGCGTTGTGTCAAGCTGGCGGCGTTGCCGGAGCGTCGGAGGGTAATACGATGTTTGCCCGTACCGCATTATTTTATATCTTCGAATGTTTTTTCTACTATTAAATCCATATACTGCCTTATTAATTTTATATCCCTATCATCAAACGATTGCAGAAGGTCTCTTACATTTTTAAATATGGATCTATTTCATCATAATTAATCCAATAACCAAAATCGTTCTTTATATATTCTTCCAGTTCAGGTAATTCTCTCAAAAAGAGTTTTTCGTGAATTAGAATATGTACAATTGTACTCGCTATAATAAATTTATGAAAACAATTTTCAATGCTGTATTTGTTAAACATCCGCGCTACCATATCTGATTCTTCGGAATTAAAGACTTGCCGTATCATTTTCTGTATATAGTCATTGCATGGGCTGTAATTTTGATTCTCCTGTAATATAGATGTTACAATACATTACTAAGATATTATACGAATCAACTATATCAATTTCATCATCCAAATTTGAAAAATCAATCACCGTTTTTTATATAATTATTCATAAATTTGTCATCAATATCCAAATTTTCTGACTCTACAATTTCAATAAAATGAATATTACACAACCTTTCATCTTCCTCAGGAGGATACCTTATAAACATATCTTGACACCTGTATACCAGCATTATATCTTGAGTATTAAACAATCCTTTTATCTGTAGTATTTTATTTAATACATCTTCACATTTCATATATTGTTTTTCTGCATAGAGCATGTCCAAAATATAATAACTTTTAACATATTGAGTAAAGGCATTGTTTTCAACAATTATTATTGATAGAATATTCGCGCAATTTTTCGGT
>JAIRSQ010000003.1 GCA_031255395.1 Spirochaetaceae bacterium
GCCGCCCGCGCCGCGCATGGGCATGAGAGGCGGCAGGTACTCAGGCGGCCCCGTCGTCAAGGCAAAAAACCTGCGCTCGACCGTAAAAAAAACTTGCCTCTTACATGACGGCCTATATACCGCTTATGGTTTTTGCGGCGTTCTTGGCCGCAGTATCGGCGGTATTCACGATTGTGGGGCCAAAACTGCTGGGCACCGCGACAGACACTCTGATCGACAGTGCCTCGCGTGGGGATGTTGATTTTGTCGGTATCGGCAAAACATTATTGTTGTTAGCCGTTCTGTACGGAATCGCCTTTTTGTTCTCGTACCTTCAAGGTTTCGTTATGTCCGGCGTTACCGCGTCCGTCACCCGCAAACTCCGCGATGACATATTCAAAAAAATGCACCGACTTCCATTCAGTTATTTTGATGAGACGTCGCACGGAGATACGTTAAGCCGCATAACAAACGATGTCGATACGATAAGCACCACGCTAAACCAAAGTTTTTCGCAGATAATCACCTCTCTCGCCTCTCTTGCCGGAATCACCGTAATGATGTTCACGATAAGCTGGCAATTGACTCTTATCTCGCTGTTGATGATTCCCGCGACCCTCTTTTCCGTGTCCTTCATCGTTAAAAGATCGCAAAAATATTTTAAGAAACAGCAGGATTACCTCGGAGCGGTAAACGGACATATCGAAGAAATGCTTTCGGCGCACGATGTTGTATGCGCGTTCAACGGACAGGGAGCGTCGATACAAAAATTCTCCGAATACAACGAAGTGTTGTATAGATCAGCTGGGAAATCGAATTTTTTGTCCGGCATGATAATACCGCTCACCTTTGTCATAAGCAATTTAGTTTACGCTGTTGTCTGTATCGCGGGCGGTTTTTTTGCCTTAAAAAAAATGATAACGATAGGCGATATACAGGCATTCTTGCAGTACATCCGCTCGTTTACCCAGCCGCTCCAAATGATAACCAACGTTACCAACGTCTTGCAGCAAACCGCCGCCGCAGCCGAGCGAGTATTTGAATTTATTGAACTGACGGACGAACCTCCGGATGTGCCCGACGCGAAACTTATCGCAAAAGACGCAAACGCGAAAAACGATTTTAGCGTTGGTTTTGAAAACGCGCGGTTCGGTTATACAAAAGATAAAATTATCATTCACAATTTTAGCGCATATGCCGCGAGCGGACAAAAAATCGCTATCGTAGGCCCGACGGGAGCGGGCAAATCGACGATAATAAAACTGCTGATGCGTTTTTACGATGTGTCCGGCGGCGCGATAAAACTGAACGGAGATGATATACGCTCGTACAGACGCGATTCGTTGCGCTCGGTATTCGGCATGGTGTTGCAGGACACATGGCTTTTTAACGGCACGATCGCCGACAACATCAGGTATGGCAAACCGGACGCGTCCCGTGACGAAATAATTGCTGCGGCTAAAGCGGCGAGGGTTGACAATTTTGTCCGCAGTCTGCCCGGCGGCTACGATATGGTTTTGAACGAAGATGCGGACAATATATCACGGGGGCAAAAGCAACTGCTTACCATCGCGCGTACCATCATTGCCGACCCCGCCGTCCTGATTCTTGACGAAGCCACAAGCAATGTCGATACACGCACCGAAGTCTTAATCCAGCGGGCTATGGACACTCTGATGGCCGACAGAACCAGCTTTGTCATAGCGCACCGCCTGTCAACGATCCGCAACGCCGACCTCATTCTTGTCATGAAAGACGGCGATGTGATCGAGCAGGGCAACCATCAGCAACTTTTAGCCAAAAGCGGCTTCTACGCCAATATGTACAACAGCCAGTTCGACTAGCGGGGAATTGGGGGCGCGAATCGTCCCGGCAAGCGGGCGTGGGGAGATTTCCGCTGCACCAGCAAAAAACGGCGAATTTGTAATCGTATTAAGGCGGTACGCAGTCTTTTTAGCGGCGATAATTCGCGATAGAATTTGCGAGGCAGGTTTAGGGGGCGAGTTTGAGGGCGGCGCTTTATGTTCATGTTCCGTTTTGCGGGAAGAAATGCGGGTACTGCGATTTTTACTCTGTTCCGGTTGATGCGGAGGCGGACGGAGCGTTACTTGACCGCTTTGTGGAATGTCTTTGCCGCGATGTTGCCAGTCAACTCGAAACGGTTGGTGTAACGGAGGTTGTCTCGGTTTACATTGGCGGGGGCACGCCGTCACTGCTCGGGGCGCGGCGAATGAAGGACGTGTTGGACTTTTTGGCATCGCGCATAGCCTGCGGCGGCGTAGGTGGACAGGTGCCGCCTGAGTTTACTGTCGAAGTGAACCCCGAATCGCTGGATGAGGATTTTTTGAGCGTCTGCAAATTGGGGGGTGTGACGCGGATAAGTTGCGGCGTTCAAACGTTTAATGCGGCTTCCCGTCTGGCGGTTGGGAGACAAGGCGAGATTTCGCGGCTACACAACGCGCTTGCACTGTTGAACGAGGCTTACGGCGGCTCTTTTTCCGCCGATATTATTTCCGGGTTGCCGTGTCAGGACGAGGCCGCGTTGCTTAGGGATATTGAAACGCTTGTTTCGTATGGGCCGACACACTTGTCGTTGTACGATTTGACGCTCGAAAAAAACACGCCGCTCTACCGGGATGTTATGTCGCAGACGGTAACATTGCCGCCGCCGGAAACGGCGGAATGTCTATGGATAGCCGGGCGCGATTTTTTGGAGGCCGCTGGTTACCCTCAATACGAAGTTTCAAATTTTGCGCCTGTTGGTAACCGTTCGGCGCATAACATCGTGTACTGGCGTATGGGTTCGTGGCTAGGCGCGGGGCCGTCCGCTTCCGGCACGGTAATTATGGAAGGCGTGCAGGGGGATGCCGGGAAAAACACGAATGCCGGGAACTGCACGGAAACATCCGGTCTGCGGCGCACGGTTAAACCCTGCGTCAAAAGTTATGTTTCAGGTGCTACTGACGGCATTCTTGTCGAAACGCTTGACCGTGCCGCATTAATAAAAGAAACTTTTTTGATGGGCTTCCGTTATATAGAAGGGCCCGATGCGGAGTTGTTCAAAAATCGGTTTGGCAGCCCGATTGAAAGCCTTGTGCCAGAAACGCTGGACAGATGGCGGTCGGACGGAAAGATGGGCGGGGCGGGCCTCGCCCTTAACAGGGACGGGCTGTTGATGTTGAACAGATTTTTGACCGATTGTTTTATCGAGTTGGACGGTACTATTTGACCATGAGCGACATATTTTCAGGTAGCGGGCAACCGATCGGTTTTCAAAAGACAAGTCTGGTTGATTATCCGGGCAAGGTTGCCGCCGTGATTTTTTTCCCATTCTGCAATATGCGTTGTCCGTGGTGTCATAACGGCGATCTGATTTTGAACCGGAACGATAGCGGACAGCGGCTCGTTCCGCTCGGCGAGGCACTGTTACATATAGAAAAGCGCCGTTCCGTG
>JAIRSQ010000018.1 GCA_031255395.1 Spirochaetaceae bacterium
ACGTTCGTAAATGTCAATATGCCGAACATAGAAGCGTTGCCGGACGAACCGGCCATCACGTTTCCGGCCAGACGGAACTACATCGATGACGTGAAAATTGACTCTGTGGACGACTGGAAGCGTCTAATGTTTAACGATATGCGGCTGGAAACGCTGTACGAAGCCGGCTCGGACGATGATGCCGTGCAACGGAACGAAATCTCTGTTACCCATGTTTACATATACCCCGTTTCGATAAACGCCGTTTCAGGGAGCGCCCTATGAAATTTATACGAACCTCGTACTGTTTTTTTATCGTCGGTCTTGCGGCAGTGTTCCTCTTTCCCGCCGCGCTCGTGCTGTTTGTGGCGAGCCTGATCGGGTTCCGCGCCGCCGCATCCCAAGCGATGTTCAAAATCGCAAAATACGCTTCCAAGCTGATCCTTTTTTGCGCGGGATGTAAAATAATCGTAAGCGGAACGGAGAACATCCCGCAAAAAACACGGGAAGGTACCGGCTTATGCTTCGTGTGCAACCACTCCGGCATAGCGGATATTCTGCTAATGTTTATCGCTGTAAACCGCCCGTTCGGTTTTATCGCGAAAAAAGAAATCCTGTTTGTCCCGTTCATCAACCTGTGGCTCGTGTTGCTGGGCGGCCTGTTCATAGACAGAAACAATCCCCGCAAATCGCTCGCCACGCTGAAAATCGGCATGCAAAAGATAAAAGACGGGCTTTCGATAGCGATTTTCCCCGAAGGCACAAGGAGTCGCGGACGGGGCATCCTGCCGTTCAAGTCAGGCTCGTTCCAGATCGCGCTGGAATCGGGCGCGGACATCGTTCCGGTAGCGCTGTCCGGTTCCTACGAACTCTTTGAAAAGACGCGCTGGGTAATCCCGGTGCCGCTGAGCGTTTCGTTTGGCAAGGCAATAAAGACCCGTCCCGAAAACGAGGGCGGCCGCCGGTTTTATTCCGACAAGGCTCACGGGGAAATCGCAAGCCTGCTCCCGTCACGCTAGCCCCGTTCGCGCCCCCCGGCGGTGTTTTGCTTCATTTTTTGATTTAGGGTGAGGGCAGGAGAGAGGCGTGGCATTCCCATGCGGCTTGCGGTATGCGGGGCCGGTTGCCTGTTGAAATCGGAATCGCCGTTTTGGGCAGAGCCGGTCTTATTTTTAGTTAAACAATCTTGTAAAATTGTTCGCGATATGACAAAACGCCTTTGTGTTTATGCTTTTGCGCTGGCGCTGGCGGCGGGCGAAGCCGCGGGAGAGGAATTTGTTTTCAAGCACAGGGTCGGGGACAAATTCAAGACAATCTCCACATCGCTGGAAGAAGTGTCGGTGAACGGCGAATTTCTGTACGGCACGCGGATACTGAACAGGATGTCAAGCGAAGTGATTGATATCAAAGACGGTAAGGCGGCGCACAAGGCGCGGTTTCAGCTTGCTGAAGAACGGGAACGCGGGCAGGCGGAAGGTTTTCAATGGACTGGAGAGTACGATTCCGTTTTCATGCGGGACGGAAGCGGAAAGATAACTATTGACGGCCGTTACGTCATGCCTACCGTAAGGAACGTGCCGGTTTTCCCTGACCGTCCGGTGAACAAGGGTGACAGTTGGGAAGCGGAAGGCAGCGAGGCGCATGATTTGGGGCCGTCTTTCGGCATCAAAAGGCTTTATGTCCTGCCGTTCACCGCCCGCTATACCTTTTTGGGCGACGCTGAATGGCGCGGCAAGCCACGCAAAGCCATTTCCATATCGTACGCCGTGAATGACGAACCGTATAAACATCTCGAAGACTCTCCGCTTGACATCATAGAGCGCGGAGCAAAAGGCGGGACGGCGGGAGGTTTGCGCCCCCTGCGCGTTAGCGGAGAATCGGAGCAGATCGTCTACTGGGACAGCGAATTGGGGCAGCCTGTTGGCGCGGAGGAACGTTTTAGGCTCAAATTCGAACTGTCGGACGGCAACATTTACGAATTCAGCGGCAGAGCGGAGGCGGAAATCATAGAATCCGAGGTGATGGACAAGGAGTCGATAGCGGAAGGCATTCTGCAAGAACTGTCCGACGAAGGATTCGGCGACGCCGAGGTCGAGGTTGTCGAGGAAGGCGTGAAAATCAATCTGGAAAATATCATGTTCGAGCCGGATACGGCGATTCTATTGGCGGGCGAAGAAAAAAAACTTGAAAAGATTGGCGAAATTCTGCTTAGGTATCCTGACCGGGACATAATGGTCGCAGGTCACACGGCGCGCTCCGGCGGCACGGAAAATTCCCGCCAAAAGCTGTCCCAGGAGCGGGCGTCCGCAATCGCCGCCTATCTTGTAGGACGCGGCATACGAAGCCCTGACAGGGTAGTGGCGCGCGGCTACGGCTCGCAAAATCCGGCGGCAAGCAACGATACCGAAGAAGGACGCCAAAAAAACCGCCGCGTGGAAATAATAATCCTTGAAAACTAAACCCGTTATGTCCCGTAAACCGCGTTCTTTCAAACGTCATGCCGCTTTTTCATTGCGCTTGATTCGCTTTCAATTTGCGCTTGTGATTTTTTCTTTGGTTTTGACATAGGCAAAACGCGATACAGCAATGCCGCCAAATCAAGCGCAAGGTCCTTATCGTCTATATCAACCATGTAATGCTCTTTCGCGCCCGTGTAAGGGAAGCCGCTTTCGGGAGCGCGCCCGTGTTTTGCAAACATTTCCGCGACTTCCGGCAGTTGTTTCGCAAATACCGTGTTATCGCAAACCAGCAGAATCATTTTGCCGTCTTTGTAAATAGCATATTCGCCGAACATTTTCTTGCCGGTCATGCCGCCAGCCTCCGCGATTTGATCGCAAGCATAATCAAAAAAATCTTTGTCGGTAGCCATGGGTAAGAGATACCACAGAATATGATAAAAAGCAACGGAATTATATCATCACATATACCTGACCAAAATGTCTATGATGTAGACGCTTGACAATTTTAAGATTACCTCTTATATTATATTAAGCAAGGCTGGCTTCCGCAGTAGACCGTCCGATAGGGAAGCAACAGGTAAGAAAGTGGGACGGA
>JAIRSQ010000026.1 GCA_031255395.1 Spirochaetaceae bacterium
AGCGCCATCTCGGCAGTGATCGCCGCCGCCGAAATTCCGTCCTTGTCCCTTACCTCGTTTTCGACGAGGTAGCCGTAGCTTTCCTCGCAACCGAACACGATGCTGTTTTTTATCTCGCCCGACTCGCTCCGGCGCATCACGTCCGCTATCCATTTGAAGCCGGTAAGGCATTCGATGCATTCCGCGCTGTACATCTCGGCGACTTTTGCCTGCATGCCGGTAGTCACAATCGTGTTGACCATCGCCGGGCGCGGCGGCATCCTGCCAAATTCTTTCAGCGACAGGAATATATAGTCGGTCATCAGAACGCCGAGTTGGTTACCTGTAACCAGCTTGAAATCCCCGTCGCCCTGTCCCGTTGGCAGAGCGATGCCAAAGCGGTCCGCGTCCGGGTCGGTGGCCATAACGAGCGAGGCGCGTTCCTTCTTGGCAAGGTCGATGGCCATCTTCATCGCGGGCGCTTCCTCCGGGTTCGGGAATTTCACCGTCGGGAAAGTGCCGTTTCCTTCCCGTTGTTCCGGCACCGTGAGCACGTTAAGCCCCAGACTGCCAAGTACGGCCTCGACATTGAACGCGCCGGTACCATGCAGCGGCGTGTACACGATCCTGACATCCCCCGCCATCTGTTTGAAAAGCTCCGGCCTAAAAAGTTGGCGGCGGGCCATAGCCTGAAACGGCTCGTCTATCTCTTTGTCGATTATTTTGAGCAGCCCCTTGTCGAGCGCCGTCTGTCTGTCAATCTCGTTTATCGCGGTAACAGCATTCACTTCGTCGATGATGCCAGTGTCGTGCGGCGATATCACCTGCGAACCGTCATTCCAATAGGCCTTGTAGCCGTTGTACTGCGCCGGATTGTGGCTCGCGGTAACAACTATGCCGGTGTCCGCCTTGAGCACGCGGATCGCGAAGGAAAGCTCCGGCGTAGGCCGCAGAGAGGAGAACAGGTACGCCTTGATGCCGTTGGCCGCGAATATGAGCGCCGCTGCCTCAGCGAACTCTGCCGAAAAATGGCGGCTGTCGAACGCGATAACCGCCGAGAGAGTGCCCGCTTTCGCCTTTTCTGGGAACGCCTTTATCACATAGTTTGCCAGCCCCTGCGTTGCCGCACTGACGACATAGGTGTTCATCCGGTTGTAACCGCCAGCCATAACGCCGCGCAACCCGCCCGTACCGAACTCCAGCCTGCGGTAAAAGCGGTCAAAAAGCTCGTCCCAATCCCCCGCCGCGACCGCTTTCTCCACATCCGCCCTGAAATGGGCATTCTTCTCCCTGCCCAGATACTCGTCTATCTGTTTTTTCAGCGCATCCCTGTCCATTAAAAACCTCCGCTTGTTATATTATAGAATCAATCATCAAAATGTTGAATACCCGCCCGCCGCAGGTCTGTCAACGGATTTTTCCCCCGCCTTTGGTCCAAAAATAGCGGAATAAATTTCGTCGTCGGCATACTGGAAGCCGCCGTTTGCAATGTTGCTAAACGGTATAGGCGACGGTTATCAAGCAATAACGGCTTAATACATATGCTTGCTCGCCGCCCCGCGTTTTGCGGCGTTTTTTATTTTGTTGACGGCGATCAATCGTTGGCGGGCTCAGGTTTATTCGCGGTGGGGTTTAACACTCCGCCGCTTGCGGCGGAGTGGCTCACAGGCGCTGTTGCTTTTCGGAAGCGGTTTTCTTTTTTCGGTTCAGCCTGGAATGCAATTTAAGCAGGCAGACTCATCACTATGGGAACGGCATGGTCGCGCGCTTCATGCCTCGTCATTGCGAGGAACGTAGCGACGAAGCAACCCGGTCAAGAGTCCTTTTCCTACTGGATTGCTTTGCCTTTCCGAACTCGCAATGACGGCCTTCTAGGGGCCTGCCCCCAAGGCTGACTTGCCAGACCTCAATCGGCAACATAATTGCACATTACTCACTGCCAATTTACATTTCCAGCGAGTTCAAATAGTCTTCGTAGGCGGCTTCGGCTTCGTCGACGGCGCCGCGGGCCTCGTCTATCACGCCGTTTTGGGCTTCGATGGCGGCGTCTTGGGCGGCCAGCCGGCGCAGATACTCCTGTCCCTGCTCACTGTCTTTGCCAGCGGCTTCGATGTTGTTCCTTATCCGTTCCTCGTCCGCCGTGAGTCTGTCGCGTTGCGCCTGCGCTGCGGCGAGCGCTTTGGCGGAGTCCGCGGCGGCGCGCTTTAACGAGAGTGCCTTTGCAAATGCGTCCCGCACGCTCGCCGGAATTTCGGCGTTTGTGGCAAAGGCGGCAAACGCCGAATCGTTAATTTGCGACAGCGTAACGGTCTCGGATACAGTCGTTTCTTCGCTTACGTTAAAATTCAACACGGCTCCCGCCGCAAGATTCCGCGTAAAGCGGTACAGCGTAGCGGTCCGCTCGTCGAATGAAGCCGGTTCCGTCAGAGTCGCTCCCTGAGTTATTGGGTGTTCGATAATCAGCTTCTTGGCCGCCTGTCCGGCGTTCCGTATCGTATATGTTTTTTCGCTGACATTCTTGCGAGACAGCGTCATGATGCCGTTACTCACCGTTACGGCCGCCACGACGCGCTTGAACGACGAGGTTACGTTGCCCGAAACTGAAAGGTCGTCCCCGTAGGATATTATCCGTTTTTCGTCTTCCGGCAGAAATTCCATAAGCGCGTCCCCCGCGTAGACTCCGCCGTCAAACACGGTTATAGGCCCCGCGGGCAACTTCATGCCGGTATTGTTTGTGAGCACGGCGCTGATTGAAGGATGCGTCGTGCCGCCAGCCAGCGCCCTCTGCCCGGAGAACACGAGCGTCTTTTCAGCCGTTACAGTCCCCTCGACAAGCGGGAGCATGGCGCTCTGCTGTCGGGCAAGGGTAACGGGCCTTTTGAGCGTAAACTCAAACAGGTCGCCCTCGTCCGCGCCTTGCGCCGCGCCCGCCACGCTGCCGATCGCCGCCCGTAGCCCGCGCGCCGCCATCGGCACGGCGGGTTCATTGCCGGCGTATTCGGCGCTTTCAGCCGCGGCCATGTTAAACGCCCTCTTGAACGCGGCGTCCGCCGCGCTCGCGTAGCCCGAATCGTGGGTCAGCGCCTCTGCCGCGCCCGCTATCGCCAGCGGAAGAACGGGGCGGCCCACATAGTAGGGCGGGTACAGGTTCTGGACAAACGAGACGGGCTTTCCGGTAACAAGCGAAATTTCCACGTCCGTCCAGTCAATGTCGCCATCGTTGTCGATTATCGCCCAGCCCTGCAAGAAAGGCCTCGCGCCGCTCAGGTCGAGCCGGTACGACACCTTCCATACGGGGGACGGGATAACGTAGCTAATGCCCACGTCCCGCCGCCTTGCGCCTGACAGCGCGACATTCAGCGTCTTTATGCCGGAAGAATTGGAAGAGCGGATGACGTCGAGAGCGCGGGCAAGATCGGCGTTTATCGCGGGGTCTTTGAAGGCAAACGTCTGTACGTCGTTCAGTTTGATGATCCTCATCCCTGTCGCTGTCGAGAGCGTTATGGCTACGTCGGACTGGCCGTCCCTGACGCGCCGGAGCAGCGGAAGTTCCACCGCCACTATCCTGCCGTCAACCGTTACCGGCGTTATGACGGACGCGGACGTGGTTATCTGTATCTCCTCGCCCTTTAGTGACGCAAGAATTTCGGCTATGCCCGGATTCCCGTCAAGGTTGATTTTAAGGCCCTGCAACGTGCGCGCCCGCGTCGTTTCAGACTGATAGGTGATGTTAGGAGAGCCCGCGTCAGGATCGTTTACGACAATGGATTTAAGGGCGTCGTTTACCGCGATTCCGTTAAAACTAAGGGGAATGACCGCTTCCGGCGGAACGGAACCCCGGTGTTCAAAGTAACTGACGCCGGACGAAAATATGCTGATCTTTCTTAGCGGCAGCGTCGTCGTTCCGTCCGCCGCATTCTGCGCGTGCAGGCCTAGCGGCGCAAGGCATAACGCGCACAATATCGTATTTTTTTTCAAAAAATTCAAAATCATAAATATCTCCTTAATTTATGCAAATTATGCAAAATGCCGTTTTCGGCCGTTTAGCCGTAAATATGGACATACTCGTGCAGAAGCTCCATCGCCCTGTCCTTGCACTCCCCGCACCCTGTCCCGATTTTTGTAGCGGCTTGCAAATCATCCCAGTTTCGCGCCCCGTTCTTAAAGGCGTCCTCGATATCTTTGTTAGTTATTCCGATGCAGTGGCAGATTTCCGTAGCGTCCTCTTTCAGCATGCCGGCCCTGCCTGTCTTTGCCAGATAGTCGTCGATGGCTGCCCTAAGCGCCTTGTCCCCAAGCACGGAGCAATGAATCTTGTTGTCCGGCAACCCGCCAAGCCTTTTAACTATGTCTTCGGGTTTTAAGTTGTAGGCGTCGCGGATGTTCATGCCTTTGATGATTTCGGAAAGCATACTGGTCGAAGCTATCGCGCTCGCGCATCCGTAGGTCTTCCATCGCGCGTCTTTGATGATGTCGTTTTCGATGTTCAGCAGCATCAGCATCTGGTCGCCGCACTTTATGTTGCCCGTCATGCCGCGCCCGTTGTTGCCGAAATTCTGTTCGCTTTCCAGCAGCACATTCCGCGGATTTGAAAAATGATCCTTCACAATGTCAGAATAGAGCCAATCCATTTTATCTCCTGATTTATATTTTTTGCGTTGTTCTCATCCGGTCGCCGGCCTTCCTTGCCGGCGCGTCCGCAAGACGGCATTAGTTTTATCATACTTTGTTTCATTATACACAATTTCCGGCAAACTGGCACCTTAAACCCGTTAGCGGGCGCTGGCGGCGATATTGCAACAGCCAAGCGTTGACATGGCGCGCAGCCGCGATATGATCGGCGGGACGGTTTCGATCACATAGTCGATGTCCGCTTCCGTGTTGTTCCTGCCCAAGCTGAAACGTATCGAGCCGTGAGCCAGTTCCGGCCACATACCGATTGCCATCAGGACATGGGACGGGTCCAGACTGCCGGACGCGCACGCCGAGCCAGTCGAGGCTTCAATGCCTTTCATGTCCAGAGAGAGCAGTATCGCCTCGCCTTCCGCTCCGGGGAATGACACGTTGAGCGTGTTCGGCAGCATATCTTTCGGGTGGCCGTTGATTTTTATCGTCGGGACGTTGGCTTCCAGTCCTCTTAGGAGCCTGTCGCGCAGGGCAGCCATATTTCTGCCGTATTCAGGCAGTTCGTTCTTGGCAAGCTCCGCGGCCTTGCCGAATCCAAGTATGCCCGTGTTGTTGTAGGTCCCGGCCCGCATCCCGTTCTCCTGATGACCGCCGTGAATCAGCGGGTAAAGCGGCGCTTTCTTCCGCCGGTACAGCGCCCCTATCCCCTTTGGGCCGTATATCTTGTGCGCGGACAGCGTTAGGTAGTCCACCCCAAGCCAGTCGACATCAACGGGTATCTTGCCCGCCGCCTGCGTAGCGTCCGTATGGACCCACGCGCCCGCTTCTTTGGCAAGACGGGCTATCTCTTTGACATCCTCTATCGTGCCGATCTCGTTGTTCGCCAGCATGACGGACACGAACAGCGTGCTGCCGTTAAGCGCCGCCCTGTAAGCGTCCATTTTGACCTTGCCGTACTCGTCAACGGGCAGGAACGTAACGTTGAATCCCAGCGCCTTTAGGCTTGCGGCGGAATTCAGCACGCACGGATGCTCTATCTCTGTGGTAATTATTCCGGTGCGTCCCGAAGCGAGCGTCGCTCCGTTAGGGGCGCTCCCTATCAGGCGCATCGTATTAAACACCGTGTTGTTTGACTCGGAGCCGCCCGACGTGAATATTATATCGCCGGCCTGGGCTCCTATCAGAGTCGCCACGGCCCGCCGCGCCTCCTCCACGCGGGCGCGAGCAAGCCGCCCGTCCTCATGCATACTGGACGCGTTCCCGTATACCGTCAAATCCTCGATAATCGCGTCCCTCACCTCGTCTCTTAGCGGCGTGGTCGCGTTATAGTCCAAATAAATATGGCGTTCAGGCATATTCTACCCCGTTTCAATTGTGAGCGCTGTCATTTTCCGCAATATTCCGGCGGGGCGCCATTAAGCGCCCGGTGTCATGCCGCGCTTCCCGCCGGATAATCCAGTCTTAAAATATAGCTTTTTTTTTATTTCCTGTCTACGAACCGGAGCAATGGCGAAGGCAATGAGGAATGTAAAATAAAAGGGATGAGGTAAGAAGGATGAGGTATGAATTATCGGTTTGGGGCTACGAGTCGGCTTTGGAGTCAGGCCACTAGGGAGTTGTCATTGCGCGTCGGCTTGTAAGAATCTTTGAATATCAATATATTCTTATAAATGACCGTCGTTGAAATAAAGGAAATAGAGCGCAAGGATGTCCCGATTTATTACAGGCGCGTTTACGAGGGCACGGCAGTTATCGAGGTTGCCGGGAAAACATCGGATATGAAGATCAATTGGACGATAGAAACTTCGCCGTTGGGAGTAAAAGAAACGACTGTCAAAATGACCGACAGCGTTAATTATCCGCTGATACCGCTTATAAAGGAACTAAAAAAAAAGATTGAATATCTCGATTCCGAAGGCAGACTCCCGTTATAGCGAGGAAATCTTTCAAAATCCGTCTACACAGGAAGCCGCGTCTACGGAAAATCAGGTTTTTATCACCGATTCTTACGAGGAGACGTTTGAATTCGGCATGATTCTGGGTAAAACGCTAGGGAAAGGCAGTGTTGTGGCGCTAAAGGGAACGCTGGGATCGGGGAAAACCTGCCTTTGCGCCGGAATTTGCCGCGCTCTTGGCGTAACCGCTCCCGTAACAAGCCCTACATACACTATTGTCCATGAATATGAAGGCGTTTTTCCCGTTTATCATATTGACGCGTACCGGCTTTCAGGCGCTGAAGACTTTGAAAACGCCGCTGGCGGCGAGATTTTGAGCGGAGACGGCGTATGTCTTATCGAATGGGGCGAGCGTCTATCCGAATGTTTGCCCGACGACGCCGTTCATGTCGAGATAACGGTTTTGGACGGCGGCAAACGGGAAATTAAGACTGCCGGACGGATCGGCATATCGGGCGGCGGACGCGTCCGCTTGCAGGCGGAAAATTGAATATACTGGCAATAGACACGTCCGCGGAGTCGCTTTCGGTCGGAATTTCAACAGAAGCCGGCAATTTTTGCGTTGAAGCCGACACGGGGGCATCCTGTTCCGAGCGGCTTTTTGACGCGATAGACGCGGCAATCGCGTTGGCGCGGACGGACAGGGAAGCGATAGACGTTTTTGCCTGTGTCAGGGGGCCCGGCTCTTTTACCGGGCTTAGAATCGGGTTTGCCGCAGTGAAGGGATTGGCTCTGGCGCTTGGAAAACGGATGGTTTCCGCTCCCGCTCTTGACTGCATAGCGCATCGTTTTGCGTGTACGCCGTGCCTTTGCGTGCCGGTTCTCGACGCGAAGAGGCGGCGCTTCTTTGCAGCGCTGTACCGGAACGGAAGGCGGCTTACCGGATACCTTGACTGCGACGCGGAAGAACTTGCCGCCCGCGTGGTTGCCGGCATGGCGGCGGAGCCTGAGCAAGCGGCGCCGCGGGCTGTGGCGCTTACGGGCGGGGCGTCGACTGCCGCGGCAGCGGCGCTTTCCGCGCTGCTGCCGGACACGGCCTTTTTTTCGGATACTTTGCCCGCCGGAAGGGCTTATTTGCTATTGCAATATATTAAAGAATCCGGTATCATAGAAACCAATGAGGACGCGCGGTTTTCCGCTCCTCTGTATATTCGTAAAAGTGACGCGGAAATTAAACGGGACGAATCATAGATGCGTCCGTCATTGTTAATATACTTGAGTCGCCGGTTTAAGAGCGGTGGCCGCTGTTATCGCCTTTATTACGCGATAAACTGTATTATAAAAATGAGAGAAGTATGCCGGATATAAAAGCGGTTTCAAACCAGCCAAGCGCAAAACCGGCGGTGAATTTGGCCGCCAATAAAGCAAAAGCGGCGCGTCCTGTAAAGGACAGCGCTCTGTCCGCGGCCTCGCGCCCCGGTGTAGCGCCGTCTCCGTCCCTCAATACGCCGGATATGTGTCATCCGCAAAAAAACCAGGTATCGGCGACTGCCCTGTTCCATTCCAGCGTCTTTCCAGTGCTTTGTATCGACAAAGACCTTAAGATAATCTACGCTAACCCTTCAAGCCATAAATTTTTTGACGGGTTTTTCACGCTGGGCAGTAACAGGTTTTTCGATATTTTTGGCAAGTATTTTCAGATTGAAGACGTAAAGGCGATACGGGCTGCCATATTGAACGGCGTAAACGGGTTTTCGTGGCGCGGCCTCGCGCGGATAAAATCGCGCGAACGTCCGACGGTTTTTACCCGCGTTTATATTTTTCCCGCCCAAGTTTACGCAAAAACTCCGACGGATTTTACCGTAATATTCGACGATGTTACTGAAGAAAACAAACAGCTCCTGCGCAGCGTGTTCATGAGTCTGCTCGAAGCCTCAAAATTGAAGGATAACGATACCGGCAAACATATTACCCGCGTCAATTATTATGCCGAAGTTTTGGCTAGGGCGCTGTTTAACCGCCCCGGCTATGACTATGTTGACGCCGAGTTTATAGACAATATCGGGTTCCTTGCCTCGATGCACGATGTTGGAAAGATCGGAACGCCGGACGACATACTCAACAAGGAGGGGCCGCTTTCCGACTGGGAATGGACCGTGATGAAGGAGCATACAAAGAACGGCGCGTTCATCCTTTCAACCTACCCGAATCCGATGGCAAAGGAAATAGCGCTGTGCCATCATGAAAAGTGGAACGGCAAAGGCTATCCTTTTCAGATTGAAGGCCCGATGATACCCCTTTCGGCGCGAATCGTTGCTATTGCGGACGTGTACGACGCGTTACGCATGAAACGCAGCTATAAAGACGCCATGCCCCACAATTTGGCTGTCGGAAAAATAGCGGAAAGCGGCGGCTCCCAGTTCGACCCTGCCCTTACCGGCATATTCCTTACCGTTGCCGAAAAATTCAACGAGATATACGAAGCCAACAAGGATTAGGCGGAAATATATGACGACAGTTATATCCGCTTGGCGCTTGGTAACCTTCGCGTGAAAATATTAAAGTAATCCGGCGCCGATGCCGAATATATAATATCGGAGGTATAATTCCCCTCCCAAATCATTATACCTTCGGTTGCCTTAACGGCGGGGCTGGCGTAAGCCAGCCCTTTTTTTATTCGCAGTTGGGTTTAATACCCCGCCGCTTGCGGCGGGGAAGCTCATTTGTTGAATTTTTGTAACTATACAGCCACCACCCCCAAACAAAGGCCATGTGGGGTTTGTTGCGGCATTTTGCCGCAACGGAGGGGGTGGAAACCCCCTCGTTTAACCGGACACGCTGTAAAAAGCCTTAAAAAGGCTTTTTACAGGGGGGGCGCTAAGCCCCCGGCTGAATAATTACAAATTAATTAGGGTAAATATAAAAGAAAATATTTATGAAAAATCAGCAGAAAATACATTGGAATATTTTCTTGGACAATTTAAGGAGATTATATGCATAAAAATGCTTATGAAGTAGTAAAACAGGAAATAAAAAAATTGGCTGGCAGCTATAGATCTGAGCTTGCTTCTCAAATCAACAATAGAGTTGATGAAATGAAATATGATAATAATTCACATTTTCTCATATATAGAATATTAGGAATTTCTAAAGCTGAAGGGCAATTAATTGATGTGTATCAAAACAAAGGACGTTTTCTGTATAAATATGCCGGTTCATTTTTGGAGGAAGCCGCATTTACATGTCTTAAAAATAAATATCCATATGCAAAAAAAGAGAGAGTTGTCAATACAATTGGTCAAAGACCAAAGATGTTTGAAATTGATTGCCTTATCGAAAAAGAGGCTATTGAAATTAAATGGCGAGATGCGACAACAGATGGTGATCATATTACTAAAGAACATACAAGAATACAGGCCATAAAATCACATGGATTAAGACCAATTCGTGTAATGTTTTACTACCCCAATCGAGAACAAGCTATTCGTATACAAGAAACATTACGAACCACATACAATGGTGTTGGTGGTTTATATTATAGTGGAGATCAGGCGTGGGAATATATTAAATGGAAAACGGATATAAATTTATTAAATATTCTGGAGGAACTTGCAGATGAATACGAAAAATATTGACACAATTAAATTTATTTGTGAATCTGCTGAAAATTATATCCCATTACAAGTGAAAGATAATTCGGTTCAATTGATTTATCTCGATCCGCCATTTTTCAAACAGACTGAGATGCAAATGTATTGCAAAAATGAAAAAACTTTATACTCATTTTCTGATAAATGGGATTCTTTAGATAGCTATATAAATTTTATTAAAGACATCTTAATTAAATGTAAATCAAAATTATCAAATCATGGTCTTTTGTTTTTACATTGTGATACATCCGCAAGTCATTATCTGCGAGTTCTTTTAGATAGTATATTTGGTCAAAAAAATTTTCTGAATGAAGTTATTTGGTCATATAGACGGTGGTCAAATACATCTTCACGATTGTTAGAATCACATCAAAATATTTTTGTTTATTCAAAAACAAAAAAATACAAATTTAATCGAATAATGACTGAATATTCGCCAACAACCAATGTTGATCAATTATTACAAGATCGAATTAGAGATGGAAATGGGGTTGTAAAATATAAAAAAGATGAAAATGAAAATATCTTTCCATCTAAATTGAAAAATGGAGTTCCTTTGCGAGATGTATGGGAAATACCTTTTTTAAATCCTAAAGCAAAAGAACGAACAGGCTATCCAACACAAAAACCTATTGAATTAATGAGTAAGATTATCAAAATATCTTGTAATAAGGGTGATTTTATTCTTGACCCTTTTTGTGGTAGTGGTAGTATGGGTATTGCAGCATATATCAATAACTGTAAATATTTAGGAATAGATAAAAATGTGGATGCAATAAAATTATGCGAAAAACGGAAAAATGATTATTATATTTCACAATCAGCAATAAAAGATGGTAATTATCAAAGTTTTAATAATCTTGATCATGAAATAAAAAATTTAATTGTTTCTGTAAATGCTATACCAATTGAGCGCAATAAAGGTTTGGATGGTATTTATTCTTCGGCGGATGGGTTAATAGGTATTAGGGTTCAGCGAAAGAATGAATCTATATCAGAAACCATCAATTTAATAGAAAGAGCTTCCAAGACGAAACCTTTATTAAAGAAAATTGTAATAAAAACACATGATTCTGATTTTTTTGAAATAGTTCCTGATGATATAATTATAATAGAATCGTTAGAATATAAAATAAATAATGTGTTTTCTAATTGTGAGAACGATGTAAAAAAAACATCCAAAAAACGGTGCGGTGCCTAACGAGGCTGTCGAATTAATCGTTTTTGGGCATGAGTATTTCCTCCGGCAGGTTTCTATAATTCTGCCGCAGATTTATTGCCTCTAAGCCCGTCCCCCTCGCCTTCACTTACTCACAAGCCCGCTCGCCCAGGACGACTCGCCAGAACTCCCCTTATCTCACTCCAAAGCCCTCTTCCCGGACATCCCGCCTTCACTCACTCACAAGCCCTGTCGCCGGGATGACTCGCCAGCTATCCCGCAAAACTCACTCACAAGCCCGCTCCCGGGACGACTCGCAACTCTCACCATTGCTCATTACTCACTGCTCATTACTCATTTCTTCGCCAGCCCGACATGGCCGCGGTTTGGCAGGAACAGGCCGCAGTTAGCCGCGCAAGGGATTGTAGCGGAATTGCGTAGCGTAGCAACGCGGAGCGAAGCAATTGGAGCGGAAAGCCCGACCCGCCGAAGGCGGGATGCGCCCGAAAACCAAAACGGCAAACAAAACCTCAAACCAAACACCAACCCCAATCGCGTATGCCAGACGCTATTCGCAGACCTGAAGGCAGAGGCCGAAAACAGCCCTCGGTACGCTAGCGCGGAGCGCACGTAAAACCCACTGGTGGGCGCGGAGCGGATGAAGAACCCACTAGTGGGCTAGATGAAGCTGCTTGTGCCGCCGCCAAAAGATTCGAGCAGGATGGGAAGACTGCGCGGGCCGTTCATGAACATACTCAGGTCGCGGTACCAACTCATGTTGCAGGCGTTGCAGGACGGCATATTTAGGGCGGCCTCGTTCATGC